>NZ_JBJDRF010000164.1:0-507 GCF_044987305.1 Novosphingobium sp. ZW T3_23 | reverse complement strand
GTCGAGGATGCCCACTCGGGCCTTCTTCAGCACGGCACGCGCGATGGCGACCGTCTGACGCTGCCCGCCCGACAGGCTCGACACCTTCTGGCGGACCGACTTCACGGTACGCACCGAGAGGGAGCGCAGCGTGTCGGACGCCTCCTTCTCCATGCGGCCCTCGTCGAACGTGCCGAACGAGAGCTCCTCGCGGCCGAGGAACATGTTCTGGACGATGTCGAGGTTGTCGCACAGGGCGAGGTCCTGGTAGACGACCTCGATGCCCAGGTGCCCTGCGTCGCGGGGCGCGTGCAGGTCGCGGTGCACGCCGTCGATGAGGACTTCGCCCTCGTCGTAGGGCTGCACGCCGGCGAGCCCCTTGATGAGCGTGGACTTGCCGGCGCCGTTGTCGCCGACGAGTGCGGTGACCTTGCCGGGGTGGACCTTGAGATCCACGCCCTTCAGGACGCTGACCGGGCCGAAGGACTTCTTGACCCCGACCAGCTGGATGATCGGCTCGACGCCGAC
>NZ_JBJDRF010000163.1:0-507 GCF_044987305.1 Novosphingobium sp. ZW T3_23 | reverse complement strand
TGAAGAATTTGACGGACGTCCCAACTCCCAGCTCGCTGTAGATGTGCACATGTCCGCCGGACTGCCTGGCAAACCCGTAGATCATCGACAGGCCAAGGCCGGTACCCTGGCCGACCGGCTTCGTGGTAAAGAAAGGCTCGAAAACCTTCTCGAGGGTAGAGGCCGACATGCCGATCCCGGTATCGCTGACACTGAGAACCACGTAATCGCCTGGCGCCAGACCCGGATGGTCGATGGCGTAATGCTCGTCGAGGTGCACATTGTCCGTTTCCACGACGAGCTTGCCGCCGCTGGGCATTGCATCGCGAGCATTGATGCACAGGTTGAGCAAGGCGCTTTCCAACTGGTTCGCATCAGAGGACGCGGCCCACAGTTCCGGATTCAAATGGGTTTCGAGAACGGTTTGCTCGCCAAGCGTTCGATCCAGCAATTCATTCATGCTGCAAACCAGCGCGTTGACGTCGAGAGTACGCAGATCGAGTGACTGGCGTCTGCCGAATGCAAGCA
>NZ_JBJDRF010000162.1:0-523 GCF_044987305.1 Novosphingobium sp. ZW T3_23 | reverse complement strand
CTAGGCGACCGACTCATTATGTCGCAGCCAAATTCGGATGGATGCGAGTTGGACTGAGGCGAGGAAGTTCTCGTCTCGCTTGTCATAGCGGGTGGCGACTGCGCGGAACTGTTTGAGTTTGCTGAAGAAGCGTTCGACGAGATTGCGATAGCGATAGAGGAATGCGCTGAAGACGGGGCGGCGCTTGCGATTTGGCATGGGTTTGATGTTGGCCCAGACGCCGCGGGCGGCCATCTCGCCTCGGAGCGCGTCACTGTCGTAGGCGCGGTCGGCGAGGAGCACGTCCCCGTCGCTCAGAGTGTCGAACATGTCGGCAGCGCTGCGGCCATCATGCGCCTGACCGGCCGTGAGTTTGAGCGCGATGGGCAAGCCACTGGCATCGACCAGCGCATGGATCTTGGTCGTCAGGCCGCCGCGCGAACGGCCCATGCAACCGGGTCCCCTTTTTTATCGCCATTGGCGCCATGCTGGTGAACCCGGATCGAAGAACTGTCGATCATCTGCACGTCACCCTCGTAAGCCG
>NZ_JBJDRF010000161.1:0-529 GCF_044987305.1 Novosphingobium sp. ZW T3_23 | reverse complement strand
AGGTGATGCACTTCGAGCACGCGTTCCACGGGCGCACCGGGTACACAATGTCGCTCACCAACACCGACCCGAACAAGGTCGCGCGCTTCCCGAAATTCGACTGGCCCCGAATTCCGTCTCCGTTCATCAGATCCGACGCGAACATGGACGAGCTCGAAGACGCATCGTTGACGGCCGCGCGGCTGGCCTTCGAAGCAAATCCGCACGACATCGCCTGCGCCATCATCGAACCCATCCAGGGCGAGGGCGGGGATCACCACTTCCGGCCCCGCTTCCTGCAGAAGCTGCGCGCACTCTGCCACGAGTTCGACGCACTGTTCGTCATGGACGAGGTGCAGACCGGAGCCGGAATGACCGGTACCGCATGGGCTTTCCAGCAGCTCGACGTCGTCCCGGATGTGGTCGCCTCCGGTAAGAAGGTCCAGGTCTGCGGCGTGATGGCGGGCGGTCGCGTCGACGACATCGACGACCACGTGTTCGCGGTCAGCTCCAGAATCAACTCGACATGGGGCGGCAGCCTCACCGACAT
>NZ_JBJDRF010000160.1:0-542 GCF_044987305.1 Novosphingobium sp. ZW T3_23 | reverse complement strand
CGTTGACGTCGAGAGTACGCAGATCGAGTGACTGGCGTCTGCCGAATGCAAGCAGGCGCGACGTGAGGGCGGCTGCACGCTGAGCGGATGCGTTTGCCGCGTCGATGTAGCGATCAACGCGTTCCAGTCTTCCAGCGCCAATGTTGCGCCGGATGAGATCGAGGCTGCCAATGATGCCTGTGAGCATATTGTTGAAGTCGTGGGCGATACCTCCCGTGAGTTGACCGACGGCTTCCATCTTCTGGCTCTGACGCAAAGCTTCCTGGGCATTTTCCAGTTCGGCCGCGCGAGACTTGGCGTCGGTAAGATCGCGGCCGACTGCAACGAAGTTCTCGCCGTCCGGTTCGGGTGCGACCGTCCATTCAATGTGCCGCCAACCACCATCGCGGGTGGACACCCTGTTTTCGAAGCGCGCGGGCTGTCCAGTCACCGCCATGCCGGAGATCGCGTCCATTGAAGGGCCGACATCATCGGGATGCATGAAATTGGCATAAGCACGGGTCAGCAGATCGCTTTCACTCCACCCCAGGACCTTGCTCCAG
>NZ_JBJDRF010000159.1:0-564 GCF_044987305.1 Novosphingobium sp. ZW T3_23 | reverse complement strand
CGGCTCTGAGCGTGCTTCCGACCGGGATTTCTCCGGTCTCGGTGAAGCGCCAGAGCGCGATCAACAACTTGCGCGCCATTGCGACGATCGCGATCCGGCGCGTTCGACCCTGCAGCTTACCGACGCGCTGGCGGAACCAAGCGGAGAGTTCGCTCTCCGGCTGATAACGCAGCCAGAGCCATGCCAATTGCACAAGTGTTTTTCGCGCTCGTGCATTGCCAGCGCGGCCGATGCGCCGGTCTCGATCCATGTCGCCACTCTGATGGGGCATGGGTGCCAAGCCGACATAGCTCGCAAGCTGTTTTCGATTGCCGAATGGACGGTAAAATACTTCACGGGCGAGAACCGCGGCAAAATTGTCGCCGACGCCGTAGATGCTCCGCAATGCGGTAATTTTGGAAGTTACTGGATCATTTGGAGCGGTGGCAAGGACTTCATCCCGTTCCGCGTCCAGCTCACGGATCAGGTCGAGGACAAGCCCAAGTCGCCGACGCAACCGGTTGATCTCGGCGGCCAGGCGGGGTGGAAGCTTGCGGCCGTCGCCGGTTTCGAGCGCCGCGAGAT
>NZ_JBJDRF010000158.1:0-568 GCF_044987305.1 Novosphingobium sp. ZW T3_23 | reverse complement strand
ATGACACGTCGTATGTATTCGCGTTTCGAAACACCTACGTCAGGTGCCCGTCTGGCAAATACGACGCGCCACGGCATCGATTAAAAAACCCATTCACAATGTCAAAGATCTGCGGGCAAATCCCGCGTAACCGGCCCTAAAGCCGGAACTGTTTCGCTTCATCTCTGGAGTATCTTCGATGCGCCACTTCAAAAGAAGTGGTGGAGCCTATCGGGATCGAACCGATGACCTGATGCTTGCAAAGCAACCGCTCTCCCAGCTGAGCTAAGGCCCCATAATGATAAGGATGGTGGGCCGAGCAAGAGTTGAACTTGCGACCTCACGCTTATCAGGCGTGCGCTCTAACCACCTGAGCTACCGGCCCATCCTCGCCTCAAACTGACCAATTGGCCGCGGGCGGCAGATAAGCCAGCTCAGGCATACAGCACCTCGCGGTGCTATCTCCAGGATGAAGGGACATGAGGACGACGGCAATGTTCTTTGAAAAGGAGAGAAGCTCTTCCAAACGCGAAGTCTGGCGCTTTCTGTCCGATCCTTAGAAAGGAGGTGATCCAGCCGCAGGTTCCCC
>NZ_JBJDRF010000157.1:0-573 GCF_044987305.1 Novosphingobium sp. ZW T3_23 | reverse complement strand
CCTTGGCGAGGCTTTTCATGCGGGCGGCGATACGGCCGTCTCCTTTGGCCAGCGTGAGCTCGTCGATCAGCCGCGGCAACCGGGTGTAGAGGACGAAGCGGTTATCACGGCAGGCCTTGTGGCCGATCGCACAGGCCAACCAACTTTTGCCGATGCCGGTCGGGCCGATGATGGCCAAGTTTTCGTGCCTGGAGATCCATTCCCCGGCCAGCAGCGTTTCGAAGAGCCGGCGATCAAGGCTGCGGCGCGTTCGATAATCAACATCCTCGGGCACGGCGCGGTGCCGCAGCTTGGCATGTCGCAAGCGCAGAGCGAGGCGTCTGTCATTTCGGTAGGTGGCCTCATGGTCGAGCAGCAGCGCCAGCCACTCGGCATGGCTGAGGCTGGCTGCATCGTCGTTGCTTTCCATCTCGGCAAAGGCCTTGGCCATGCCGGCCAGGCCGAGCTGGCCCAGAAGGTCCAGAGTGGGATGCTTCAGCATTCTTGCTCCTTCAGTTGTAGTAGCTTGAGCCGCGGATGTTGGAGTGGATGATCGGCTCTTGCTCGGGGGATTGGGGAACGGGCACCTGGTCG
>NZ_JBJDRF010000156.1:0-574 GCF_044987305.1 Novosphingobium sp. ZW T3_23 | reverse complement strand
AATTGGCATAAGCACGGGTCAGCAGATCGCTTTCACTCCACCCCAGGACCTTGCTCCAGGCCGGATTAACCGCGGACATCATCCCGGCGAAGTCGGCTCTTGCCAGCATATCCTGCGAAAGGTCCCATAGCCGATCACGCTCCGCTCGGGCCCGCTCGATCGCAACCTTGACGCGTTCGCCAACCTCTTGAACCAGTCTTTCTTCGGCCGCGCTCCAAATCCGCGGGATTGCATATTGGACTGCAAGGAGCCCGACCCACCGGGCTTCGTTGAACAGAACGACATCGATGAACGCGCCAACCTCACGCGCAGTGAGACCTGCGCGGGCCGGAGCGCTCAAACGCTCGTCTCCGCCGACATTGCGCACCACCACGGGCTCTCCTGCGCGATAGGCGGCGAGCAAATCCGGACCGAATGACGCTAGCGAGTGCACGCCGACGATCGAATCCACGCCGCGCGAATAGTCGCGCTCGACGGTCATCATGCCTTCGTCGGTGATCTCGGCGTAGAAGACCCGGCTTGCGTCGAGGAGTTCGCCGAGCCTTTCAGCAGTTCGGTTCATTATATCGGCAGG
>NZ_JBJDRF010000155.1:0-584 GCF_044987305.1 Novosphingobium sp. ZW T3_23 | reverse complement strand
GCGCTGACCTACTCCCTGGGCGGCGACGGCCTCGTCAACGGCGACACCCTCAGCGGCGCGCTGGCCACCGCAGCAACCGCCATCAGCAATGTCGGCGCCTATGGCATCACCCAGGGCTCCCTCGCGGCCGGCGGCAACTATGCCCTCACCTTCACCGGCGCCGACCTTACCGTCACGCCGCGCGGCCTCACCGTCACCGCCGATGCGCTCTCGCGCCTCTATGGCAATGCCAATCCCGCGCTGACCTACACTCTGGGCGGCGACGGCCTCGTCAATGGCGATACCCTGAGCGGCGCGCTGGCAACTGCGGCAACCGCCACCAGCAATGTCGGCGCCTATGGCATCACCCAGGGCACTCTCGCGGCCGGCGGCAACTATGCGCTCACCTTCACCGGCGCCGACCTTACCGTCACGCCGCGCGGCCTCACCGTCACCGCCGATGCGCTCTCGCGCCTCTATGGCAATGCCAATCCCGCGCTGACCTACACTCTGGGCGGCGACGGCCTCGTCAATGGCGATACCCTGAGCGGCGCGCTGGCAACTGCGGCAACCGCCACCAGCAATGTCGGCGCCTATGGCATCAC
>NZ_JBJDRF010000154.1:0-585 GCF_044987305.1 Novosphingobium sp. ZW T3_23 | reverse complement strand
CGTCACCAGAGGCTGGATCCTCGCGACGCCGAGTTCGGTGGCCTTCTCCAGCACGAGATCGAAGTTCGGCTTCTTCAGCAGCGCCGCGCAGAGCCAGAAGTCGGGAACGGCCTCCTTCTCGCGCAGCCGCTCGCGCACTTCCAGCGCCACGTCGCGCTTGCCGGCGGCAGTGACCGCGCAGGCCCATTCGCCCGTCACGTCGTCGCAGAGGATCACGGCGTCGCCCGGGGCGACTCGCATGACCTTCGACAGGTAATGTGCCTGGGCGCCCTCGATCACGACGCTGCCGCCCTGGACAAGCGGTTCCGTGACGAAAAGGCGCGGCGCGCTGCGCGGCGGCCAGGCGGGGATTGCGGCCATGATCTGGGTTAATCTCCGAAAGATAGCGTGGCCTTTTCGCCGGAAGGCTGCCCGCATGCAACCTTCGCCGTGTTCACTGGGAACGTTCGAACATGACAGCGCCGCGCCTTTCGGCTACTCCTCCGATCGTGAGCGACTCTCTTCTCGTCCCGGATACCGAACATCGCAGCCTCGTCTCGCTGCTGCCGTCCAGCCTGCGCCCTTACGCCCTGCTTGCGCGTTTCG
>NZ_JBJDRF010000153.1:0-588 GCF_044987305.1 Novosphingobium sp. ZW T3_23 | reverse complement strand
TGACCGTGGTCGGCTCCGGCCGCGAGATCGCCGACGAGGCGGTCCAGGCCATGGGCCGCGTTTCCGAAAGCGCCAAGGGCATCGACTCGGTGATCGAAGGCCTCGACAAGATCGCCTTCCAGACCCGCGTCCTCGCCATGAACGCCGCCGTCGAGGCGGGTCGTGCGGGCGATGCCGGTCGCGGCTTCGCGGTCGTGGCCGATCTCGTCTCGGCGCTGGCCATGCGCTCGGAAGAGGAAGCCAAGCGCGCCCGCGAGCAGCTCACCGCCACCCAGACGGACATCGGCACCGCCGTGGAAGCCGTGCAGCGCGTCGACGGCGCCCTGCAGAACATCTCGGGCGACGTCACCGAAGTCCACACCCTGCTCAGCGACATCGCCAGCGACAACCAGGCCCAGTCCTCGACGATCACCCAGATCAGCGCGACGATCGGCACCATGGACCAGGCCACCCAGCAGAACGCCGCGATGGTCGAGGAAACCTCCGCCGCCGCGCGCAACCTCAACAGCGAAGTGACCTCGCTGTCCGACCGCGCCGCGATGTTCCGCACCGGCCGCGAAGGCCTGCGCTCCGGCGCCCCCGCCACGC
>NZ_JBJDRF010000152.1:0-600 GCF_044987305.1 Novosphingobium sp. ZW T3_23 | reverse complement strand
TCGTGCGGCAGCATCTCGAAACGTTCCGCCGTCGCTTCGAGGGGACGAAGATCGAGATCGTCGGCCTGTCGCGGCTCAGTACCGCTGCGGAAAGGAAGGCCGCAAAGGCCGGGCTTGCCGATGGGTCCATCGATATCGTCGTGGGTACCGGAGCGGTGATGGCGAAAGGCGTGAGCTACGCCAGGCCGGGGCTGGTGATAATCGACGAAGAACAACGCTTCGGTGCTGCCGACAAGGCCCGTCTGCGCGGCTTGGGGACCGTCCATATCCTGAGCCTCAGCGCGACGCCGATCCCGCGCACCTTGCAGGCGGCGCTCGTGGGCCTTCAGCAGATGTCGGTCATTGCCACGCCTCCGGCCCGGCGGCAGCCTATCCGCACCAGCATCGGCGAGTACGACGATGTACTGATCCGCACCGCGCTCACCCGCGAAAAGGCCCGGGGAGGCCAGAGCTTCGTGGTCGTGCCGCGTATCGAGGACATGGCGAAGGTCGCCGAGAAGATACGACGTGCTGCCCCCGATCTGACCCTGGTCCAGGCGCACGGGAAGATGTCGCCCGGCGAAATCGACGAGGTAATGGTTGGGTTTGGCAATGGGCGGG
>NZ_JBJDRF010000151.1:0-607 GCF_044987305.1 Novosphingobium sp. ZW T3_23 | reverse complement strand
GCGGTGCCCACATCTTCGTCGCTGTAATGGGCGGATCGAGCCTGTCGTTTGCGCTGGCGACATGGACCGAGCAGTTCCCTGACTGGATCGCGGGCAACAATGCCGCCTTCGCCTTCTTCCGCGGCGTTCCCCAATTGCTGGTGCCCGACAATGCCAAGGTGGCGGTGATCAAGGCCTGTCACTTCGATCCTCAGGTGAACCGCAGTTACACAGACATGGCCCGGCATTACGGTACGGCGATCCTGCCGACCCGGCCGCGCAAGCCGCGGGACAAGGCCAAGGTCGAAGCCTGCGTCGGTATCGTCGAACGCTGGTTGCTTGGCCGCTTACGTAACCGGATCTTCTACAGCCTCGCCGAGGTCAACGCGGAGATCGCCGAGTGCCTTGCCGATCTCAATGATCGGCGCGTGCTGCGTCAGTTCGGCAAGACGCGCCGCCAGCTGTTCGACGAAGTCGATGTTCCGAACCTCAAGCCGCTGCCGGCAGAGCCGTGGGTTCATGCCGAATGGCGCCGCTGCCGCGTCGGGCTCGATTATCATATCGCGATCGAGCGGCATCACTACTCCGTCCCGCACCGCTTCGCGCGCCGGGAGGTCGAAGCCCGGTT
>NZ_JBJDRF010000150.1:0-624 GCF_044987305.1 Novosphingobium sp. ZW T3_23 | reverse complement strand
AAAACGCTCTTTGACGTGTCGATACCAATGCGGATAATCTGGTCCACGGACGGTCCCCTCGCTTGAGTTCACAACGACTCACTCTGGCACATTTTGATGCCGTATCGGGGGCCGTCCACCCCAACGACGATCGCGCGCAGTTGAAGCGCCTGATCGTTGGTCGTGGATGTCACCTATGTTGGCGCCTTGGTCAAGCGGCTGCAGCTGCGGGTCGACGCATGGATTCACCCTCGAGTTCGAGCCGGTGTGCGTTGTGCACGAGGCGGTCCAGGATGGCGTCGGCGTAGGTCGGATCGTTTATGGTCTGATGCCAACGGGCCACGGGAAGCTGGCTGGTGACGAGCGTTGAGCGCTGACCGTAGCGGTCCTCGAGGATTTCCAGGAGATGATGGCGGGCGTTGCCGTCGAGTGGCTGCAGACCCCAATCGTCCAGTATCAGCAACTCGACCTTGGCGAGGCTTTTCATGCGGGCGGCGATACGGCCGTCTCCTTTGGCCAGCGTGAGCTCGTCGATCAGCCGCGGCAACCGGGTGTAGAGGACGAAGCGGTTATCACGGCAGGCCTTGTGGCCGATCGCACAGGCCAACCAACTTTTGCCGATGCCGGTCGGGCCGATGATGGCCA
>NZ_JBJDRF010000149.1:0-643 GCF_044987305.1 Novosphingobium sp. ZW T3_23 | reverse complement strand
TCTGGTGCGGATCAACACTGGGTTGAGCCTCGAAATCGAAGCCGTCGAGCTCGCGAGCATAGGGGAAATGGGCAATCTTCATCGCCATCTCGATCCGCCGCTCGTCCTTGCGGGCAATTTCTCGCTCACAAAGGAACGCGAGCGTCTCGCGCATTGTCAGGTCGTTGCGGGCCGCCTCGTCGAGCAGCGTGTCGAGCTGGTCACGGATGGCGGTGAGCTTGAGCCGGGACAACCAGCCCAGCAACGTCTCGTGGTCGATAGTCATTACCACCGCCCTCCTGCCAGCTGCTCATATTCGAGCAGGGGACGCAGCAGATCGGGCGGTCGCATAGCCGCCATCTCGGGATCGACAGGCCGAAGCACGGGGCCACTCACGCCACTGACACCAGCGAAGTGAGCCGGGTCCGTCAGTCGGCGGTGGCGACCGCTCGCCTCGGCATGTTCAGCAACTAGCTGACCGCCATGAAAGATGCGAACCTGAGCACCGCTAAGCGTCACCTGCACGCTCTCACCGACCAATCGCCAAGGCACGGAATAGGCGTTGGTATCGATCTCGACCGCACAGTCGCTGTGCACCTTGCGAACCAGCTCCCGGATCTGTCGGAACGGTGGCCGCCCTTGGAGCGGCTTTAGTTTGCAGGCC
>NZ_JBJDRF010000148.1:0-644 GCF_044987305.1 Novosphingobium sp. ZW T3_23 | reverse complement strand
CACCATGATCGTCTGGCGCGCGGATCGCTTCGGGCTGGCACAACTGCACCAGCTGCGCGGCCGTGTCGGGCGCGGCAATCGGCGCGGGCAAGTCATCCTGCTGATCGAAAGCAAGAACGCGATCGGCTCGCGCACGCTCAAGCGCCTGCGCACGCTCGCCACCTTCGACCGGCTGGGCGCCGGTTTCGCGATCAGCGGCCAGGACCTGGACATGCGGGGCGCGGGCGATCTCGTGGGCGAGGACCAGGCCGGGCACATGAAGCTGATCGGCGTCGATCTTTACCAGCACCTGCTGCGCATCGCGCTGAGGGCCGCCCGCGGCGAGAATGCCGAGCGATGGAGCCCCGAACTCAATCTGGGTGCGACCGGCGCTCTTCCTGAGAACTGGATACCGGAGGCGGACGTGCGACTGTCCCTCTATGTCCGGCTGGCGCGCATCGAGACCGACGATGCGCTCGATTCCTTCGAGGCCGAACTGCTGGATCGCTTCGGATCGCTCCCTGCCGAAGCGGAACGCCTGCTGGCCCATGCCCGCATCCGTCTTGCCGCGCGGGCATTGCTGATCGCGCGCATCGATGCAGGCCCGGCGGCGATAGCCTTCACGCTGCGCCCCGAATGCACGATCGAGGTCGGGGCGGCGGGTT
>NZ_JBJDRF010000147.1:0-651 GCF_044987305.1 Novosphingobium sp. ZW T3_23 | reverse complement strand
CATCGGCAAGCCCGGCCTTTGCGGCCTTCCTTTCCGCAGCGGTACTGAGCCGCGACAGGCCGACGATCTCGATCTTCGTCCCCTCGAAGCGACGGCGGAACGTTTCGAGATGCTGCCGCACGAGCACAGTGGTTGGCGCGGCGACCACGACCTGGAAGCCGGCCAGCGCGGCCAGTGCGGCGGCCCGCAGAGCGACTTCCGTCTTGCCGTAGCTCACGTCGCCGATGATCAGCCGGTCCATCGGTCGGCCGCTCGACAGATCGTCTCGGACGGCTGCGATGGCCCGGGCCTGGTCTGCCGTCTCGTTGAAGGGGAACCCGCCGGCGAAACGTTCGTAAGCGGCGGGGTCGGGTTCCATGACCGGCGCGGTCAGCGTCTCGCGCTCGCGCGCAAGCGTTGTCAGAGCCTTTGCGCTCTCCTCGATCGCGGCGTTTACCGTCGCACGGCGCTTCTGCCAGGACGAACCATCCAGCTTGTCGAAAGTCACGGCGTCGCCGTCGGCACCGTAGCGCCAGATACGGTCTGCCTCGTCGACGGATATCAGACGCCGGGCACCGCCCGCATATTCCAGCACGATTCTTTCGGTCGAAGGCTGGTCGCCGCTATCGCTGTCAGCCGGCGAAGATTCCAGCCCCTGGACGCGTGCGACGC
>NZ_JBJDRF010000146.1:0-671 GCF_044987305.1 Novosphingobium sp. ZW T3_23 | reverse complement strand
TGGCTCATCATGCCGAGTTCGGCGCGGCCCGCATGGGTAAGGCCGATCAGGGTGCCCCAGACGGGGAGGCCGCAGATGAAGGGGCGCGTGCCATCGACGGGATCGAGCACCCAGCGGTAAGGGCCTTCCCCTGTCAGCCCCATCTCCTCGCCGAGGATCGCATGATCGGGAAACTGCGCCACGATGGCGGCGCGAATGGCGATTTCCGCCTGCCGATCGGCCTCGGTCACCGGGTCGAATGTATAGCCCTCCTTGACCTTGGTATCGATCGTCAGTTCGGTGCGATAGCGGGGCATCGTCTCCGCGTCGGCAATGTCGGCCAGACGGTGAAGAAAGTTGGCGTTTGGGGTTTGCATCGTCCGTGCTCCAGGCAAAGGGGTTCAGTGCCTGGTCGCTGGCGTGGTGGTGGCGACGCGGGCGCTCAGAGGCACGAGGATCAGCAAGGCCCCCAGCACCCAGAATGCGCTCGGAAGACCGATCGCCTGAGCCAGGAAGCCGACGCCCGCAGGCCCGACGAGAATGCCAGCATATCCAACGGTCGTCACAGACGCGATCGCCAGGCCAGCCGGCATGGCGCTTTGCGCGCCGGCTTGCCGGAACAGGACTGGCACCGTGTTGGACGCGCCCAGACCGATCAGCAGGAAGCCTGCGAAAGCGACCATCGCGACCGG
>NZ_JBJDRF010000145.1:0-690 GCF_044987305.1 Novosphingobium sp. ZW T3_23 | reverse complement strand
CCTTCACCGGCGCCGACCTTACCGTCACCCCGCGCGGCCTCACCGTCACCGCCGACGCGCTCTCGCGCCTCTATGGCAATGCCAATCCGGCGCTGACCTACTCCGTGGCCGGCGATGGCCTCGTCAACGGCGACACCCTCAGCGGCGCGCTGGCCACTGCGGCAACCGCCACCAGCAATGTCGGGTCCTATGGCATTACCCAGGGTACCCTCGCGGCTGGCGGCAACTATGCCCTTACCTTCACCGGCGCCGACCTCACCGTCACTCCGCGCGGCCTCACCGTCACCGCCGATGCCCTCTCGCGCCTCTATGGTAATGCCAATCCCGCGCTGACCTACTCCCTGGGCGGCGACGGCCTCGTCAATGGCGATAGCCTCAGCGGCGCGCTGGCCACCGCAGCAACCGCCACCAGCAATGTCGGCGCCTATGGCATCACTCAGGGCACCCTCGCGGCTGGCGGCAACTATGCCCTCTCCTTCACCGGCGCCGACCTCACCGTCACCCCGCGCGGCCTCACCGTCACCGCCGATGCTCTCTCGCGCCTCTACGGCAATGGCAACCCAGCGCTGACCTACTCCCTGGGCGGCGACGGCCTCGTCAACGGCGACACCCTCAGCGGCGCGCTGGCCACCGCAGCAACCGCCATCAGCAATGTCGGCGCCTATGGCATCACCCAGGGCTCCCTCGCGG
>NZ_JBJDRF010000144.1:0-698 GCF_044987305.1 Novosphingobium sp. ZW T3_23 | reverse complement strand
CACAGCCTGGGTACCCAGCGCAGCGTTGAACCGTAAGACGGTCTTCAACGGACGCTTATCGCGGATCGACGGTCCTGTCCGTAGCTGGACGGTTGCATTGGGCTTGCTTTGGTTGCGGGGGTAGGATATTTTTTCTTCTTTAAATTATTGAAAATATGTCTTATTTTCAATTTTCTTATTGTTGCCACCCCCAAAAATACCCCCTCGCAGCGTTAGCTAGGCTAAAGCGTTCTCGAATTGCGATGAAAAGAATGCGTGGCTGCTCTACGCGAAAATTAGAGCGCTTCTCAGGTTTGGCAGCTGGCTACATAGGCAAACTTTGGGACAGAACAGTCATTCGCGATCGCCATCGCGAACGGCGGCTTCTAGATGAAGCGGCCATACGCAGAGCGGGGGCCGGATAGCTCGCCAACGAGCACGTCTAGCCTCTTGCCAACCCTCGGCGTTCGGGAGCCGTCCTGAACCGCCCCGGGATTGCCGGAGGCCCCAACTCCTGAGAGTGAGGGTCTACAATGAGCAAGACGACGAACAAGTTTGCCCCTGAGGTTCGGCAGCGGGCGATCCGCATGGTTATTGCGCGTCAATCAGGATGAGTATTGCGCGTCAATCAGGATGAGAATGTGATTGTCGCGGCGCGTCATTCAGTGCCGATTTTAATTGTCGCTGGCAAGGACCTCGGTCTCATCTTGATTGTCGCG
>NZ_JBJDRF010000143.1:0-728 GCF_044987305.1 Novosphingobium sp. ZW T3_23 | reverse complement strand
ATCGCCGGCTCTTCGAAACGCTGCTGGCGGGGGAATGGATCTCCAGGCACGAAAACTTGGCCATCATCGGCCCGACCGGCATCGGCAAAAGTTGGTTGGCCTGTGCAATCGGCCACAAGGCCTGCCGCGATAACCGTTCGGTTCTCTACACCCGGCTGCCGCGGCTGATCGACGAACTGACGCTGGCCAAGGGAGACGGCCGCATCGCCGCCCGCATGAAGAGCCTTGCCCGGGTCGACCTGCTGATCCTGGACGACTGGGGGCTTCAGCCGCTCGACGGCAACGCCCGTCATCATCTCCTCGAAATCCTCGAAGACCGCTACGGTCAGCGCTCCACGCTCGTCACCAGCCAGCTTCCAGTGGCCCGCTGGCATCAGACCATAAACGATCCGACCTACGCCGACGCCATCCTGGACCGCCTCGTGCACAACGCACACCGGCTCGAACTCGAGGGTGAGTCCATGCGCCGGCCTGCGACCCAAACGGCCGCTTGACCACCGCCAACCCCTAATGCCATCAGGCGAAACGATCTGGCTTCTGCCCGGCCGGGATCAAATCGGAATGATGGCCGGGATCAGATTGGAACAGGCGGCCGGGATCATCGTTGGGGTGGACGGCCCCCGATACGGCATCAAAATGTGCCAGAGTGAGTCGTTGTGAACTCAAGCGAGGGGACCGTCCGTGGACCAGATTATCCGCATTGGTATCGACACGTCAAAGAGCGTTTT
>NZ_JBJDRF010000142.1:0-738 GCF_044987305.1 Novosphingobium sp. ZW T3_23 | reverse complement strand
CGGCTCGCGTCTTGCGACGCGCGCTGCCTTTTTGGTGGCTGGTTTTGGCTTGGCCTGCTGGGCGCCACTCGTCCCGCTCGCGAAGGCACGTCTCGGCGTGGATGATGGCGCATTGGGCCTCTTGCTGTTGTGCCTGGGGCTGGGATCGGTTGTCGCAATGCAACTCGCCGGGCCGCTGACCTCCCGCATCGGCGCACGGCCGGCCGTCATCGTCGGCGGCATCGGGCAGGCTTTGCTGCTGCCCTTTCTGGCCTTCTCGCCCACGATCTGGATGATGGCGGCATCTCTGCTGCTGTTTGGCGGGTTTCTGGGCGTGATCGAAGTCGGCATGAACGTTCATGCCGTGGAAGTCGAGAAGCGCGCCGGTCGCCCGCTCATGTCGGGTTTCCATGGATTGTTCAGCGTCGGCGGCTTCATCGGCGCGTCGATGATGACCGTGGCACTTTCGATCGGCATGGGCGCGGTCACGGGATCGGTCATCGCAGCCATCCTCATGGTCGCCACACTGATCCTCGTCGCATCCCGGTTCATCGCGACGCCCAAGGCCGCCGAGGTTCCCTTGTTCGTCGTTCCGCGCGGGATCGTCATTCTGCTCGCGCTGCTCGCCGCGCTCACCTTCCTGACCGAAGGCGCGATCCTCGATTGGGGCGCGTTGCTGCTGAGCGGCAAGGGACTGATGCCGACCGCGCAGGCTGGCCTCGGCTATAGCGTATTTGCCGTCGCCATGACGTTGGGCCG
>NZ_JBJDRF010000141.1:0-757 GCF_044987305.1 Novosphingobium sp. ZW T3_23 | reverse complement strand
TGTCAGGCGCCATGCAAAACTGGGCCGGTAGCGACAAATAGAACTGGGCCCCCCTCCTGAATGAGGAGGGACTGATGAGTAGCCTGGATAATGCGACAATCTCCGCAGTGTCTGCGCGGAGAGATATGATGCTCGAGCCTGATGAGGTGACGGCGATGCTGAGGCTAAACAAGCTCGGTTGGGGAAGCCGGCGCATTGCGCGGGAGTTTGGTTGCTCGCGCACGACGGTACAGCGCTACGTCGACGCGGGCGGCTGGCAGGAATACCGAAGTCCCCGCAAAGGCGTGAGCAAACTCGACGGACATGAAGCGTGGCTGCGCGATTGCTTCTTTCGACATCGAGGCAACGCAGATGTGGTCCGTCAGGATCTGGCGCGGGAACTGGGTGTGAGGGTGAGCTTGCGCACGGTCGAGCGCGCGGTTTCGGGTTATCGGCAGGAACTGGCGGCTGAGGCCGTGGCGACGATGCGGTTCGAGACGCCGCCCGGTCATCAGATGCAGATCGACTTCGGCGAGAAGCGGGTGCAACTCGGCGGTGAGATGACCCGGGTCTACATGTTCGTGGCAACGTTGGGCTACTCGCGACGGATTTTCGCGATGGCCTTCCTTCATGAGCGCCAATCAGCGTGGCTGGACGGCATCGAGACTGCGTTCCGATACTTCGGCGGGACGCCAGCGGAGGTGCTGCTCGACAACGCACGGGCGCTGGTCAAGCACCATGACGCTGCAACGCGTGAGGTCGTTTTCAACGATCGGCT
>NZ_JBJDRF010000140.1:0-789 GCF_044987305.1 Novosphingobium sp. ZW T3_23 | reverse complement strand
AAAAGGAAGTCCTGGGGGATGATCCCCCAGACCCTCGGAATGTCGGCCGTGCGCGCTACCTAGGTGTAGTGCGCTCCCTGCGGCGCAGCCAATATGTCTTCCGACGCGGGCATGGGCGCATGAGGCTGTCGGTCCGCGTGACATCGACAGTTTCGGGGGTGCAGGGGGGCTAAGCTCCCCTGCTTCTTCCCTTCAATCCTTCCGCTCGATTCGCGCGCGCTTGTCGCGCCGCCGCTTGAGCGAATACCAGCCCACGCCGCCGATTCCGACGATCGCCGCCAGCCCTTTGGCCAGCGCCGAGAAAGCCGCGGAAAGCGCGCCCACGGTCACGCCCCAGAAGAGCTGCGACATGATGGCCATGAACGTGTTCATCTAAGGCAAGCATTCCCAAACGGCTGGCGACGGTCAACCGGAAGCGCGGCGATACGGGCCGGAACGGCAAAAAGAAAGGACGGGCCCGCATGTTTCGGCGGACCCGTCCCTCGGTGTCTCCCTCTTCGCAGGGGAGCCAGTCAGCTTATTTGCTCAAGTTTCATTTCTTTTCAGGCGCCACCGTAATGCGCATGGTCTCGCCCGAGTTCCCCGGGAAATTCGTGAACATCGATTCGATCAGGTTGGGGACAAGATACTGCAAGCGGTTCGAGGTGGAAACGGCTTCGGCCTTGCCTTCGAAGAGGCGCAGGTTGTCGGCAGCGCGGTCGATCTTCAGCGTGATGCCGCTGGTGAAGACGGTGTAGGAATCCACGCCGCCGTCGAAGAAGGGATCGTACCAGCCATAGCGCCAGGGAC
>NZ_JBJDRF010000139.1:0-813 GCF_044987305.1 Novosphingobium sp. ZW T3_23 | reverse complement strand
CCCAAAGAGGCGGCAGCATGATTCACTCTCCGGAAGGAGACGAGGCATGGCACGGTTTGATCTGACGGATTTTGAGTGGTCGGTAATCGAGCCTTTGCTGCCGACAAAGGTGCGGGGCGTGAAGCGGGTCGATGATCGGCGAGTGTTGAACGGCATCTTCTGGCGATTGCGCACAGGTGCGCCATGGGCGGACATACCGTCACGCTACGGGCCGCACACGACTTGCGTGAACCGCTTCAACAGGTGGCGCAGAGCTGGCCATTGGGCGCGGATATTGGAAGCGGTATCAGCGGCTTACGAGGGCGATGTACAGATGATCGACAGTTCGTCGATCCGGGTCCACCAGCACGGTGCGAACGGCAGTAAAAAGGGGGATCCGGTTGCATGGGCCGTTCGCGCGGCGGCCTGACGACCAAGATCCACGCGCTGGTCGATGCCAACGGCCTGCCGATCGCTCTCAAGCTGACCGCCGGCCAGGCCCATGATGGCCGCAGCGCTGCCGACATGCTGGACACGATCGGCGATGGCGATGTGCTACTCGCCGACCGTGCCTATGACAGCGATGCGCTGAGGATCGAAATGGCCGCGCGCGGTGCGTGGGCCAACATCAAGCCCATGCCCAACCGCAAACGCCGCCCGATCTTCAGCGCATTCCTGTATCGTTATCGCAATCTGGTCGAACGCTTCTTCAGCAAACTCAAGCAGTTTCGAGCCGTAGCTACCCGCTACGACAAACGCGACGACAACTTCCTTGCCTCAGTCCAACTCGCATCCATCCGCATCTGGTTGCGGCATAATGAGTCGGTGGCCTAG
>NZ_JBJDRF010000138.1:0-858 GCF_044987305.1 Novosphingobium sp. ZW T3_23 | reverse complement strand
ATGCGGGGCCTGGGGCTGGCATGGGGATCAGCTTGGCCATCTTGCGAAGGTTTTGGGCGGTGGCGGCGAGGAGGAACTCGTCTTTTGCACCGTTTGGACCTCTCAGGCGCAGGCGATCCATCCTGAGGATGCGCTTGAGGTGCGCGAACAGCATTTCGACCTTCTTCCTCTGCCGACGGGAGATGAGATAAGCATCGGTGGCGGCAATGTCGCGCGCCAGATCACGGGCGCCCTCGTGGACTGAACGAACAATCTTGCGCGCTGGCTGGGTTGGACAACAGCGCGGCTTTAGATCGCAGGCTTCACAGTCCAGCTTGCTGGCGCGGTAGCGTCGCATGCCATACTCATCGACGAACGGTCGATCTTCCCGATAGACTTTCTGCCTCTGGCGCAGCCGCTTGCCGGTTGGGCAGATGTAGCTGTCACCCTCATGGTCGTAGATGAAGTCGGAACGCTCGAAGGTGCCATCGCTGCGCGCGGACTTGTCGAACACCGGGATGTGCGGCTCGATCCCGCGCTCCTCGACCAGCCATGACAGGTTCTTCGCATCGCCATAACCAGTGTCGCCTGCGAGCCGCTCAGGCCACAGGCCGAAGCGTTCATGCGTTCGATCGATCATACGTCGCTGGGCCGTGACCTCGGCCTGGCGTATTGCTGTGGTCGCCTCGACGTCGACGATCACCGCGTGCTGGAGATCGATCAGGTAATTGGTGGCATAAACGAAGAAGGCGCGCTCGCGGCTCGCCGCTGTCCAACGCGCCGCCGGATCGGCCACCGCCAACTGCTTGGGCGGCACCGGGGCGGCTCCGCCAAAGGCGGCGTCATCGAGCACGGCAAGATACTCACGAACGGCATGGC
>NZ_JBJDRF010000137.1:0-915 GCF_044987305.1 Novosphingobium sp. ZW T3_23 | reverse complement strand
AGCGGAGCCCGTAGGGCGTAGCGAAGGAGGCCATTGCTTATGCAGTTCAGCGGCGAAGGCCGCAGGGGTTTCATAGCCAAGGGATGAGTGCGGCCTCTCCTGGTTGTAGTCCTCTGCCCAGGCGGAGATCACCACGCGAGCATGCTCGAGGCTCAGGAACAGGGTCTCGTTGAGCAGCTCGTCGCGCATGCGACCGTTAAAGCTCTCGACGTAGCCATTCTGCATCGGCTTGCCCGGAGCGATATAGTGCCACTCAACCCCGACTTCCCCGCACCAGGCGAGGACGGCGTTCGAGGTCAGCTCGGTCCCGTTGTCGCTGACAATCATCCCCGGTTTGCCGCGTTCGGCGATCAGATCGCTGAGCTCGCGCACCACCCGACGGCCCGAGATCGAAGTGTCCGGCACCGCGCGCAGGCACTCGCGGGTTACATCGTCGACGATGTTGAGCACCCGGAACCGGCGTCCCGTAGCCAGCTGATCATGGACGAAGTCCAGGCTCCATCGCTGGTTCGGTAGCGCCAGCACGGGAGCCGGTGCCCGTGCGCCGATGGCACGCCGCCGGTTGCGTCTGCGTCGGACCGCCAGCTTCTCCTCGCTATAGAGCCGCTGTGTCTTCTTCCGGTTGATCACCACGCCCTCCCGGCGCAGCAGAATGTGCAGCCGACGATAGCCAAACCGGCGCCGCTGCTGCGCAAGCTCGCGCAGCTTCGCCCGAAGGTCAGCATCATCTTCCCGCTGTGACCGGTAGCGCATGCTCTTCCGGTCAGCGCCGATAACACGGCACGCCCGCCGCTCGCTCATCCCCAGAACCGCCTGGAGACGAGCGACCGCCTCTCGCTTGGCAGCGGGCGTTACCAATTTTTTGTAAGAAGATCCTTCAGGCCGGCATTATCCAGCATAGCCTCGGCCAGCAGT
>NZ_JBJDRF010000136.1:0-948 GCF_044987305.1 Novosphingobium sp. ZW T3_23 | reverse complement strand
CGCCACTACTAACGGAATCTCGGTTGATGTCTTTTCCTCCGGGTACTTAGATGTTTCAGTTCCCCGGGTTCGCTTCACCAAGTCTATGTATTCAACTCGGTGATACCTTATCCACCTCACTCAATAACCGGTTACCCGCTCATCGAGAGAAATGGTGAAGGTGGGTTTCCCCATTCGGAAATCGTCGGATCAAAGCTTGCTCACAGCTCCCCGACGCTTATCGCAGCGTGCCACGTCCTTCTTCGCCTGTACATGCCAAGGCATCCACCAAATGCTCTTACCTCACGCTTGAGAATCCACACCATCAATGACAGCCCTGCATAGAGGCGTCACCGTGCTAGGTGCGGACGATTTATCTCAGCCAGATATATAATGACACGTCGTATGTATTCGCGTTTCGAAACACCTACGTCAGGTGCCCGTCTGGCAAATACGACGCGCCACGGCATCGATTAAAAAACCCATTCACAATGTCAAAGATCTGCGGGCAAATCCCGCGCAACCAACCCGTTAGGGTCGGAACTGTTTCGCTTCATCTCTGGAGTTTTCGTTGGTGAGACCATCCAAAAGGATGGTGGAGCCTATCGGGATCGAACCGATGACCTGATGCTTGCAAAGCAACCGCTCTCCCAGCTGAGCTAAGGCCCCGCACCAAACTTAAAGACTGGTGGGCCGAGTAGGAGTTGAACCTACGACCTCACGCTTATCAGGCGTGCGCTCTAACCACCTGAGCTACCGGCCCAGTCTTTCGCCTGAACGGCCACGAATGGCCGCAGGCGGCTGAAAGCCAGCTCAGGCAGAATACACAGCAAACTGTGTACCTCCAGGATGAAGGGACATGAGGACGACGGCAATGTTCTTTGAAAAGGAGAGAAGCTCTTCCAAACGCGAAGTCTGGCGCTTTCTGTCCGATCCTTAGAAAGGAGGTGATCCAGCCGCAGGTTCCCC
>NZ_JBJDRF010000135.1:0-956 GCF_044987305.1 Novosphingobium sp. ZW T3_23 | reverse complement strand
CGGCAGAGCCGTGGGTTCATGCCGAATGGCGCCGCTGCCGCGTCGGGCTCGATTATCATATCGCGATCGAGCGGCATCACTACTCCGTCCCGCACCGCTTCGCGCGCCGGGAGGTCGAAGCCCGGTTTACGGCCAGCACGGTGGAGATCTTCCTGGGAGGAGAGCGCATCGCCGTGCACATGCGCGGCAGCGGGAATGGCCGGCACACCACAGTCCCCGAGCACATGCCATCCAGCCATCGGCGTTATGGCGAATGGACGCCGGCGAAGATCCGCGAAGAGGCAAACCGGATCGGGCCGATGCTATCTCTTTTGGTCGAGAAGGTCATCGAGGCAAAACCCCATCCGGAACAGGGCTACCGCTCATGCTTGGGCATCATCGGGCTCGAGAAACGCTTCGGTGCCCAGCGGCTCGAAGCCGCGGCGCTGCGCGCGCTGGAAATCCAGGCGCGCAATTACCCGTCGGTCAAATCGATCCTCGAGAAGGGCCTCGACCAGGTCCCGGTTCCCCAATCCCCCGAGCAAGAGCCGATCATCCACTCCAACATCCGCGGCTCGAGCTATTACAACTAAAGGAGCAAGAATGCTGAAGCATCCCACTCTGGACCTGCTGGGCCATCTCGGCCTCGCCGGCATGGCCAAGGCCTTCGCCGAGATGGAAGGCAATGATGACGCAGCCAGCCTCAGTCACGCAGAATGGCTGGCGCTGCTGCTCGACCATGAGGCCACCTACCGAAATGACAGACGCCTCGCTCTGCGGTTGCGACATGCCAAGCTGCGGCACCGCGCCGTACCTGAGGATATTGATTACCGAACACGCCGCAGCCTTGATCGCCGGCTCTTCGAAACGCTGCTGGCGGGGGAATGGATCTCCAGGCACGAAAACTTGGCCATCATCGGCCCGACCGGCATCGGCAAAAGTTGGTTGGCCTGTGCAATCGGCCACAAGGCCTGCCG
>NZ_JBJDRF010000133.1:0-1051 GCF_044987305.1 Novosphingobium sp. ZW T3_23 | reverse complement strand
GCATCGGTAAGGCGGGCAATCGACATCGGCGACTCCGTGTGGGACGCGGCCAGCTTGGCACTCGTGGCCCTTTCCACTATCGCCTCAAGCCATGCAAGGGGCCTCCATCGCCATCGACGATCTCGCCTGCCGGCGCGGCGACAGGCTGCTGTTCCGTGGGCTCTCGCTGCGGCTGAAGGCGGGCGAGGCGCTGCGGGTTTCCGGCCACAACGGCATCGGCAAGTCCAGCCTGCTGCGAATCGTCGCCGGGCTTGCTCCCGCTTTCGAGGGGACGGTGGTCGCGGAAGGCGCGATCGGCCTGGTCGACGAACGTCCCGCGCTCGATCCGGCGGTGACGCTGGGCGCCGCCCTCGCCTTCTGGCAGCGGCTGGATGGCGGCATCCGTGAAAGGCACATAGACCGGCTGGGCCTGGACGACTTGCTGGACGTTCCGGTCCGCTATCTTTCGACCGGGCAGAAGAAACGCGCCGCCCTCGCCCGCCTGCTCGGCCAGGACGCGCGGATATGGCTGCTCGACGAACCGCTCAACGGCCTGGACAGCCATGCGACGGCGCTTGCCGAGACGCTGGCGGCCGAGCACTGCGCCCAAGGCGGCATCGCCCTGATCGCCTCGCACCAGCCCTTCGCCCTGCCGGGGATGCGGGTGCTGCCGCTTGCGGACCACGCGGCATGAGCGGTGCTTTCGGGCCGCTGCTCAAGCGCGACCTTGCCCGTCTGCTGCTGGGCGGACGGGGCGGCGGGGCGCTGCTGCCGATCCTGTTCTTCCTTTCGGTGGCGATGCTCTACCCCTTCGCGGTCGGGCCCGACGCCCCGCTGCTCGCGCGGACCGGCGGCGGCGTGATCTGGGTGGCTGCCCTGCTCGCCGCGATCCTGCCGCTCGACCGACTGGTCGAACCCGACATCGAAATGGGCCTGTTCGACCAGTGGGCCTTGCGCGGCATTTCCGAGGAACTGGTGCTTGCCGTGCGGATATTGGCCCACTGGCTCAGCTTCGGCCCGCCGCTCATGCTGGCGGCCCTGCCCGCCGCCGCCCTGCTCGGGCTGGAGGGGC
>NZ_JBJDRF010000132.1:0-1079 GCF_044987305.1 Novosphingobium sp. ZW T3_23 | reverse complement strand
GCGCTGAACGGCAAGGTCGATCCCCTGATCGGTCGCGGCCCCGAAGTGGACCGCACGATCCAGATCCTCTGCCGCCGTTCGAAGAACAACCCGCTCTATGTGGGCGATCCCGGCGTCGGCAAGACCGCCATCGCCGAGGGTCTGGCGCGCAAGATCGTCGAGGGCGAAGTGCCCGAAGTCCTGGCCGAAGCGGTGATCTACTCGCTCGACATGGGCAGCCTGCTGGCCGGAACCCGCTATCGCGGCGACTTCGAGGAGCGCCTGAAGCAGGTCGTCTCCGAACTGGAGAAGATGCCGCACGCGGTCCTGTTCATCGACGAGATCCACACGGTGATCGGCGCCGGTGCCACCAGCGGCGGCGCCATGGATGCCTCGAACCTGCTCAAGCCCGCGCTGTCGGGCGGCACGATTCGTTGCATCGGCTCCACTACCTACAAGGAGTTCCGCAACCACTTCGAAAAGGACCGCGCCCTGCTGCGCCGGTTCCAGAAGATCGACGTGAACGAACCGACGATCGAGGACACGATCAAGATCCTGCGCGGGCTGCGAACCGCGTTCGAGGAACACCACAAGGTCAAGTACACGCCCGATGCGATCAAGACCGCCGTCGAGCTTTCGGCGCGCTACATCAATGATCGCAAACTGCCCGACAAGGCGATCGACGTGATCGACGAAGTGGGCGCGATGCAGATGCTGGTGCCCCCCAGCCGCCGCAAGAAGACGATCACCGCCCGCGAGATCGAGGCCGTGATCGCCACGATGGCGCGCATCCCGCCCAAGTCGGTGAGTTCCGACGACAAGAAGGCGCTCGAGAATCTCGAACGCGATCTGAAGCGCGTCGTGTTCGGGCAGGACAAGGCCATCGGCGTCCTTGCCACCGCCATGAAGCTCAGCCGCGCGGGCCTGCGCGATCCGGACAAGCCAATCGGCTCGTTCCTGTTCTCCGGCCCCACCGGCGTCGGCAAGACCGAAGTCGCCCGCCAGCTCGCCTCGATCATGGGCATCGAGCTGAAGCGCTTCGACATGTCGGAATATATGGAGCGTCACTCGGTCAGCCGCCTGATCGGCGCGCCTCCGGG
>NZ_JBJDRF010000131.1:0-1119 GCF_044987305.1 Novosphingobium sp. ZW T3_23 | reverse complement strand
TGAACCGCCCCGGGATTGCCGGAGGCCAGTTTTCTTAAATTAGGCAGCCAGTGGGACGTCGTCCAGCATGGCGTAGTAGCGTTGCTCGGCTTCGACGGGCGGGATGTTTCCGATCGGCTCCAGCAGGCGCCTAGTGTTAAACCAGTCGACCCATTCCAGCGTGGCGTATTCGACGGCTTCGAACGAGCGCCAAGGTCCTCGGCGGTGGATCACTTCAGCTTTGTAGAGGCCGTTGATCGTTTCGGCCAAAGCGTTGTCGTAGCTGTCGCCGACGCTGCCGACGGATGGCTCGATGCCGGCTTCAGCGAGACGTTCGGTGTACTTGATGGACACGTATTGCGAACCGCGGTCGCTGTGATGGACCAGGCCACCTCGATGAACGGGCCGTCGGTCGTGGATAGCCTGCTCCAGCGCATCCAGCACAAAGCTGGCGTGCGCCGTCCTGCTTACGCGCCAACCCACGATGTAACGGGCGTAGACGTCGATCACGAAGGCGACATAGGCGAACCCTGCCCAGGTCGCGACATAGGTGAAGTCGGAAACCCAAAGCATGTTCGGCGCCGGAGCATGAAACTGGCGGTTGACCTGATCGAGCGGGCACGGCGCCGCCTTGTCCGAGACCGTGGTGCGCACCGGCTTGCCGCGGATCACCCCTTGCAGACCAAGATCTCGCATCAACCGCTGCACGGTGCAGCGCGCGACATCGAAGCCCTCGCGCTTCATCTGTCGCCACACCTTACGCACACCGTAGACGCCGAAGTTCTCGGCAAAGACACGCAGAACTTCGGGCTTCAGCTCTTCATCCCGCCGGACACGGGTGGATTGCAAAGCCGGGTCTCGCCGCTTGGCAAGGCGCTCGTGATAGGTGGATGGGGCGATCGGCAGAACCCTGCAGATCGGCTCGACCCCATAGGCATCACGATGCTCGTCGATAAAGGCGATCATCGTTTGAACGGGCGGTCGAGCTCCGCCTGGGCAAAATATGCCGAAGCCTTGCGTAGTATCTCGTTGGCCTGCCGCAGTTCGCGGACTTCACGCTCCAAGGCCTTGAGTTTCTCGGCAGTTTCCGTCGGCACGCCTCCGCGCTTGCCGCTGTCCACCTCGGATTTCTTCACCCAT
>NZ_JBJDRF010000130.1:0-1148 GCF_044987305.1 Novosphingobium sp. ZW T3_23 | reverse complement strand
CACGCCTTCTCTCGCTACTGGGGTTTCCGGCCTCGCGCTTGTGCCCCGTATCGGGCGCGGACGAAGGGCAAGGATGAGCGCGGCGTTGGTTACGTGAAGCACAATGCGTTGGCCGGGCACAGCTTTGCCAGCATGGCCGCACTCGAGCAGCATATTGCCTGGTGGCTGCGCGAGGTGGCCGACGCGCGGTGTCACGGTTCGACCGGCGAACCGCCGCTTCTGCGCTTCGTCCGTGACGAGGCCTGCAAACTAAAGCCGCTCCAAGGGCGGCCACCGTTCCGACAGATCCGGGAGCTGGTTCGCAAGGTGCACAGCGACTGTGCGGTCGAGATCGATACCAACGCCTATTCCGTGCCTTGGCGATTGTTCGGTGAGAGCGTGCAGGTGACGCTTAGCGGTGCTGAGGTTCGCATCTTTCATGGCGGTCAGCTAGTTGCTGAACATGCCGAGGCGAGCGGTCGCCACCGCCGGCTGACGGACCCGGCTCACTTCATTGGCGTCAGCGGCGTGAGTGGCCCCGTACTTCGGCCTGTCGATCCCGAGATGGCGGCTATGCGACCGCCCAATCTGCTGCGTCCCCTGCTCGAATATGAGCAGCTGGCAGGAGGGCGGTGGTAATGACTATCGGCCACGAGACGTTGCTGGGCTGGTTGTCCCGGCTCAAGCTCACCGCCATCCGAGACCAGCTCGACACGCTGCTCGACGAGGCGGCCCGCAACGATCTGACAATGCGCGAGACGCTCGCATTCCTTTGCGAGCGAGAAATTGCCCGCAAGGACGAGCGGCGGATCGAGATGGCGATGAAGATTGCCCATTTCCCCTATGCTCGCGAGCTCGACGGCTTCGATTTCGAGGCTCAACCCAGTGTTGATCCGCACCAGATCCGAGACCTGGCCACTGCTCGCTGGGTCGCACATGGCGAGGCCGTCCTGCTGCTGGGACCTCCCGGCGTCGGCAAGTCGCACCTGGGCATCGCGCTCGGGCGGGAAGTGATCAGGCAGAACTACACCGTTTTGTTTACAACCGCGCAGGCGCTCGTCTCTGCCTTGGTAAAGGCCCATGGCGAAGGGCGCCTGGAAGAGCGACTGTCCTTCCTTGCCAAACCTAAGCTGCTGATCGTTGATGAGCTTGGCTATCTGCCCTTCGAC
>NZ_JBJDRF010000129.1:0-1217 GCF_044987305.1 Novosphingobium sp. ZW T3_23 | reverse complement strand
GCAGCTCCCTCAACGCTGCCGGGATCGGCTATTCTCTACTTCGGCAGACGGATGCGTTGAAGCGTTTGAAGGATCTGGAATCCATCCACCCCGGCTCGTGAACTTTTGGCGGTGGCGGTCCTTCGGACGCCGAGAGCAGACGAAATGGCCGCCACAGATTATCGCCGGCTGAGTGCATGTCGGAGAATGCAATTTTCCCGATCTGAACGAAGGGAAAGTTGCGACTCTCCTATCAGTCAATCATGCTCGTATCCGAGCTGAATTGTTGTGCCGAGAACGGCAGATTATATCCGAAACTTGCCGTTCACGACCGCCATTTTGAACGGCAAGTTTGTCCCACGAGAAGTCGTTCAGGTTAATGGCTAAGTGAACCGACGACCGCTTTCAGGGAGCGGAAATGACGGGCGCAACGTCCGGTTCGTCGGCGGGTCCGGATTGGACAGCGGCGCAGGGGCTTTGGCAGCTTTGCGCCCATTGTCCGGACAGTGCATCCGTTTCACTGCTCGGAAGCGGCCATCCGCTCAAGTTGGAACGGCCCATCTGAGGCAGGAAAAGCTGCCCGTCGTCCAACGCCCCTTTACGGACAAAGATATTTGTCGAAGGCGTTCCCGATAGCAGCCTCAACGCGAGATGGTGTTACAACGACTGCAGTTCGCCTCGTCGCTTTCGAGCGATCCAGTCGCGAGCTTGGTCGAGAAAAGTGGACACTGAGCCATCCGGATTGTGTGTGGTAAAACCGCCGCCTTCACGCATCAGCGGATGGGCAGCAGGATCGTCTATGCGACAAAGCCGCATCGCTTCCTCTAGGTCGTTCATCATGATGTGAAGGCAAATAGCCAACGCGCGGTTCTGACCACGAAGGTGTTGCTCATCCGGTAGGGCAAAGAGCATGGATTTGAGAGAGATGCTTTGCAGCAGCGCCGCCGCTCGCTGATCGCACCATTCCAAGACCTGAGTGGCGAGCGAACCCACTTCGAACGTGCTCAAGCCAATATGGCCGTCGACGGAAGCAGGACGTAGCACCCATGCGCCGGTTGCTCGAAAAGAAAGCGGCAATGCTTCATTATCTCTCAAGCCGACGATTTCCCAGTGTCAGGCGCCATGCAAAACTGGGCCGGTAGCGACAAATAGAACTGGGCCCCCCTCCTGAATGAGGAGGGACTGATGAGTAGCCTGGATAATGCGACAATCTCCGCAGTGTCTGCGCGGAGAGATAT
>NZ_JBJDRF010000128.1:0-1259 GCF_044987305.1 Novosphingobium sp. ZW T3_23 | reverse complement strand
GCGGCTGCGCCAGCGGCTGCGGCGTCCACGGCCACGATCACGCCGCCGCGCTGGGCGCCAATGTCCCGGCCGCCGATGTCCAGACCTTCTGGGGCGCACTCGGCTGCGGCTGCTGGGCCGTATGATCGTTTCGTAGCCAACTGTCGTAAGTCGTACGTCGTCCCGGACCTGATCCGGGACCGCTGGCCGAGCCGCGCCTCGCTCGCGGTGTAGCACCTAAAGACCGCCACCGGTCCCGGAACAAGTCCGGGACGACGCTGAAACTCGCCCTCCAAAGACGTGCCACAGGAGCCCCTGATGAAGCGCCCCGCCTTCCTCTCTGCCGCCGCCATGTCCGGCACGCCCACATTCGTCGCATCGGTGCTGGACTTCGCGCCGACCGGCTTCCTCGCCCGGCTCCTGCTGGTAGGCGCCTATCTGGTCGGCGGGCTCACCAAGCTCACCGACTGGCCGGGCGCGGTGGCGGAACAGATCCACTTTGGCCTGACCCCGCCGGCGCTCTGGGCCGGACTGACCATCGCTGTCGAACTCGTCGGCCCGCTGCTGGTCCTCTCGGGCCGTCTCGTCTGGCTGGGCGCGGGCATGCTGGGGGTGTTCACCTTCTTTGCCGCGCTGATCGCCAATGCCTTCTGGGCCATGCCCGCCGGACCGGAGCGCTTCGCCGCCACCAACGCCTTCTTCGAACACATGGGCCTCGTCGGCGGCTTCGTGCTGGTCGCGATTCTGGCGCGCAAGGAGAAGAACGGTGCGTAATTTCGTCGTCCCGGACTTGATCCGGGACCGCTGGCCGGGTCGCGCCTCGCTCGCGAGCACGCGCCTAAAGACAGACAGCGGTCCCGGATCAAGTCCGGGACGACGGCTCATCGCGCTCTCGCTCTTCCTCGCCGCCGCACTGCCCAGCGCCGCCAAGGCCGACCCCACCGAAGCCTGGCAGGCCCCGACCCTCTCGATCACCCGCTACGACGAGGACTGGTCGGACCTTGCCGATGCCGAAAAGCGCGACCACCACTGGACCGGCTCGTTCAAGTACATCCCGCTGGGCGACGACGCCTGGCTCTCCACCGGCATCGAACTGCGCGCCCGCAACGAGAACCTGGAGAACAACCTCTGGGGCGCCGCCGAGGCGCCCGATGACAGCTATCTCTGGCTGCGCGCCCTGCCTTATGCCGATCTCCATCTGGGCAGGCTGCGGGCCTTCGTCCAACCCATCGCCTCGACCTCGATCGGCGTCGCCCCCGCGCCCGGCCCGGTGGACGGCA
>NZ_JBJDRF010000127.1:0-1424 GCF_044987305.1 Novosphingobium sp. ZW T3_23 | reverse complement strand
TGCGGATTCCGTATGTGGACGGCCCCCTACCTGCAAGAACATTTCGGCAGTATTGATCTGATCGCTTGCATTCGTATGTCCGGCCTGTTGATGCGCTCGCACATGAACGCTGGCCAAGATGGTTTCCGCTATGCGTGTTCCAAACGACGATGCGACCTATTGATGGCCATCGGAATCCACGGATTGTCACACATATCGGATCGATCGATCCCGCACACCACCTGTTTGTTTCCTGCAAGTTCAGGCATCAGCCCAGCTCGGTAGCTCTATCGGCTGCTCACCGGACTGGCTGATTTCCTAAGCTCCTATAGCGGCAGCCGACTGCGGCAAGGCATTGCGTCTGTAAGCCTCACCGGTGATCATCATCTTCCAGGCGATCCTGGCGGTTTTGTTGGCCAGTGCAACTGCCGCAAGTTTTGGAGATTTCCGCTTGAGCAATTCTGTTAGCCATGGGGAGGCATTTTTGCCGCGTCCGTCACGTACATGCCTCAGGGTCGCTGTCGCACCTACTACTAGCGTCCTACGTAACAGTTCGTCGCCAGCCCGAGTTATGCCACCGGTTCGGACCTTGCCTCCTGTTGAATGATCCTTGGGCGTTAACCCCATCCAGGCTGCGAAGTCTCGGCCGGTAACAAAAAGCTCCGGTGCCGGTGCCTTCATCACCAGCAATGCAGCTCCGATCGGACCAACCCCCGGGATTGTTGCAAGGCGGCGACTGACCTCATTGTTCCGCTGCCAAGTCAGAAGTCTGCCATCCATTTCCTTGATCTGCCCTTGCAATCGCTCAAATTCGCCGGCCATGGTGGCGAAGAGATCGCGTGCCATGGCAGGCATTGTTTTGTCTTCGGAAACACGTTGAAGCAGCGATCTCACATTTCTCACGCCTTTAGCTGCTGTCAGCCCGAATTCTGCCGCGTGTCCACGGATCGCGTTAACAAGCTGTGTCTGCACGCGAATTAGACGCTCCCTAACGTTGATGAGCATCAGCGCGGCTTGCTCGTCTTCGCTCTTCACCGGGATAAACCGCATCGTCGGACGGCTCATTGCCTCGCATATCGCCGCGGCATCCGATGCATCATTCTTGCCGCGCTTCACGTACGGCTTCACGAACTGCGGCGCGATCATTTTCACCTCGTGCCCCAGCGAAGTTAGGAGGCGAGCCCAGTGGTGTGACGCACCGCATGCTTCGATCCCGATTACGGTGGGTCTGCACTTCGAGAAGAAATCCACCATCTCCTTGCGGCGTAACTTCTTGCGCAACACAGGCTGTTCAGCGGCATTCACGCCATGCAATTGAAAAACGCTCTTTGACGTGTCGATACCAATGCGGATAATCTGGTCCACGGACGGTCCCCTCGCTTGAGTTCACAACGACTCACTCTGGCACATTTTGATGCCGTATCGGGGGCCGTCCACCCCAACGA
>NZ_JBJDRF010000126.1:0-1804 GCF_044987305.1 Novosphingobium sp. ZW T3_23 | reverse complement strand
TCTGAGCGCCGGCCGATCGCGTGCCGACGAGCCATACTGAATTGCTCAACTCAAGCGCGACAAGTGTGGTATTGCTTTGGAACGACATAATGCGGCTCCCTGGATTGAGGACGCCGCTATAGTGAACCTTCCTTCACTCGGTGTCCGTCCTCATAGCATCTGCCACCACAGCTCTATCGGCGTTCCTCGCGGGAGGCGCCGCCTGATCTGCGCCAGGCGGGCAGAGAAGCTTTTTTAAAATCGGCAATGTCGTCGCCCTTCTGCCCCCGATGGCGGGGCCGCGCCGAGAGCTTGCGGTAGCCCATCGCGCGAAGCTCACGCCCGAGGGTATGGCGCGTGACCGAGAGCGCGAACTCGTCCCAGATCCACTGGGTCAGATCGGCAAGCCGCCAGCGCACCACGCCATGCGCCGCGGGGATTGGCCCGGTCTCGACTATCGCCGCAAGCCGCGCGCGCTGCTCGTCATTGAGGATCGCGGCCCGGCCCGGCGCCTTGCGCGTCGCCAGACCATCGGGGCCGCCTTCGTTGAACCGCAGGACCCAGTCGCGCACGATTTGCAGCGTGACGCCGGCAACCTTCGCCGCTTCGCTCCGGCTCCCGCCGTCCAGGATCAGAGCCACCGCCAACAGCCGCCGGACCTGATCCGCATCATCGCTTCGTCGCGCAAACTGGCGCAAATCCGCCGATGTGTAGTCAGACCGAACCCCAATCGCTGCCGCCATCGCAAGCCTCCACGTGCCTGCTACGTCGAATCAGATTTTCACGAGCTTGGGAATCCCCCGCGTGAGTCAGCCTCAGCGCACCGTGGTATAACTCCCCCTCCCGGAGGGGGCGGATCCACCTTCGCAGCACTCTGCAAATAGATGACTTAATACGTGCTGCTCGTGTTATGATTACGCCTCGAACGAGGTCGCACGAGAATCGATATTAAGAGGCCTCGTGGCTCCCATGCGGAGACTTAATCATGGACCTCAACGAGTTACTTTATCAGCATCAGCTTGCCCTCATCCACGGACGGGCTTCTCTTCCTGGCGCGAATCGGGAAGCGTATTCCAGGATTGCAGCCCATTACGCTGAAAGGCTGCGCGCTTATCGTAGTCGGAACCATATCCAACAGTATTCTGGAACTATGACCGAAGATGCGCTGCGTTCGCCGCCGCCCCATTGCGCGGCTTCGCATGATAAGGAGGCGCTCTCGTTCGAGGAGGTTGAAATGATCAGTCTCGCCTCCGCCCGACATGGCGGAACCACAGAAGAGCGGAAAGTTCTGGCGCTGGAAATGATCGCTGATCAATTGCTGCTCATCCACGCCGACCTGGTGACAATCGATAGCCATTCGCAGTCGGATATCCCCGAGCCAACTGCGTCGCCCGGCCCCAGCCCTACACATGACGTGGAAGGCCGGGAGGATGAAGGCGAATACCTGGATGTTCCTGGGGATGGATTGCCGGCTGGAGTGACGATGAAGACCACAAGCGTCTACACCGTCGGACCCTACACCTACTCAGACCTAGCTTCTGCCTTGATGGAGGCGGAGCGGCAGGGCCTCCACTGATCCGCACAAGGGGCGTTCGACTTTCACCGCGCGAATTGCATTGCAACAACTAAGCGCTCGAATTCTGCGGTGGCTGCGACTAGTGGCCGGCATCACACGCCTGGCACCTGCCGGAGAAATGGTGACGTGACCCCCTGGTTTCCACCAGCGCGGATTAGAGCCGGGCAGCTTTGTTGCGCATGAGCGCGGGTTGAGCAATGGCCTGCGCAGCGGAGCCCGTAGGGCGTAGCGAAGGAGGCCATTGCTTAT
>NZ_JBJDRF010000125.1:0-1868 GCF_044987305.1 Novosphingobium sp. ZW T3_23 | reverse complement strand
CGGTGATGTTGCGCACGTCGACCTGGTTGAAGCCCCCGCCCCAACCGCCCCAGGGACGGAAATAGGGACCGTAGGAGCCGAGCGAGGACACCTCCACCCGGTCACGCGAACCCAGGGTAAACCCTACGGCGAAATCGCCCGAGGCCCCCCCCGGGGCAACCTGCGTATAGCCGCGCGTTGCCAGGGTGGCCTCGATGGCGGCCTTGACGCGCTGGGTCAGCAGCGGGTTCACCCCCTGCGGCACCGAGGTATAGGCCCAGCTATAGGTCCGGAACGCCGAGAAATCGGCCGAAGGATCGGCATCGAACGTCACCTTCGGCGTCGTTGCACAAGATGCCGTCAGCAGCGCGAAACATGCCAGAGCCACCGCTTGCGATTTCATGACTTTCTCCTTGCGTAAATCCCCCGAACTATCCGGTTGCAAGGCGCGCGCAGCTATCGGGATTCTCCCTGATCCCCGCCGTGGCACTTCCCTATCGCCTCTGCTTGAGCAGGCGCATCCGGCCGGTCTCGGGTGCCCAGGCAATTCCGGCGCGATCAACGGGTTTCCCCCGATGGGAGCCACGCGGCGAAGCTGGGATCGTGGCGCCCTTCATCCATGGCAGGAGTGATCGATGCCCATCCCGTCCCTTAAGCCCGCCTCCTGGGCCACCGCTACCGCGCTCCTTCTGGCAGGCCTGCCGCTGCCCACGCTGGCGCAATCCGACCCGGCCCCCGCTGCTGCGCCTTCCCCCTCGGCTGTAAAAACCGCTGCCGACACTATCGACCCGATCGCCATCCAGGCACTGGTCGGCATGGGGAACTACCTGAAGACGCTGAAAAGCTTCGAGTTCCACACCAAGGCCACGGCGGAAGCGGCGTTTCAGGACACCGACTTCCTGGTCCACCTCGGCTATGAGGCCACCTACAAGGTCATGAGGCCCACTGCCTTCTATGTGAAGTTGCAGTCCGACCGCGCGATCCGAGAGTATTTCTACGATGGCAAGACACTCACGGTGAATGTGCCACGGCAGAACTACTACGCGAAAGTTACGGCACCGCCGACGATCCGTCAGACGGTGGACAAGATCTACCTCGACTACGGCATCGATCTGCCGTTGGCGGACGTGTTCTACTGGTCCGAGAACCCCGTCACCGATGGCATCACATCGGCCGTGCGGGTTGGCTTCGCACGCGTGAACGGCAAGGAAACGGACCAGTTCGCCTATCGCGGCGACACGCTGGACTGGCAGATCTGGATCGCGCGCGGCAAGACCCCGTTGCCGCTGCGCATCGTCATCACCGACCGTACCGATCCGGTGCGGCCGTCCTACAGCGCCGATCTCGACTGGAACACCGCGCCGCGCCTGACGGCCAAGGACTTCGCCTTCGTCCCCCCGGCAAACTCCAGCCCGATCCAGGTCGCGGCGCTTGCGGGAGGCAACTGAAATGACCACTCGCATCGGAAGCATCGCGCGTCTGGCTGTCGCGCTCGCCGTGACCGGCGCCATGGTGGCTCCTGCCGAAGCCCAGCGCCGCTTCGGAGGCGGCGGCATGCACATGAGCGGCGGACTGCGCGGCGGCGGACTGCAAGGCCGCACGAATTTCCATGCGCCCGGCAGCGGCGGCGGCGGCATCCGCAATCCGGCCATTCCGCGAGAAGGTCCAGCGCCCCATCCCGGCGGTGGCGGTGGCGGTGGCGACCGGCCCGGCCCTCACCCCGGCCCCGGGCCTGAGCCTGGACCCGGACCTCATCCTGGACCTGGACCTGGACCTGGACCTGGACCTGGACCTGGACCTGGACCTGGACCTGGGCCTGGGCCTGGGCCTGGGCCTGGGCCTGGGCCTCATCCCGGACCGGGACCGGGCCCGCGTCCGGGGCCCCCACC
>NZ_JBJDRF010000124.1:0-1968 GCF_044987305.1 Novosphingobium sp. ZW T3_23 | reverse complement strand
GCGCCGCCCCCTCCCGCATCGCCGCCGCCCGCCAGTCGGCGGGCGGCGGCGATGCGGGAGGGGGCGGCGCGGCCGGTGTCGTGGGAACCGGGCGCGGCGCCGGGGCGGGCGGTTTGCTGGCCGGCACGCAGGCCGCGACAAGGGTGAGTGCCGTCAGCGGCGCGAGTGCCAGCAGCTTGCGGGACAAGGTGCGGGAGAATGGGAGGGCGTCGGTACGCCGGCGCGGATTTGCCTTCATGCCCCTGGTATGGAATGAGGCGCGGCCCATCTCAAGTATGCAAAGCCATGACCGACCCGATCGAACCCCGCCCCGTCGAAAAGAAATCAGGCCCTTCGCCCAAAATTGCGCCTAAGGTGGCAAAGGTGCGGGTAGACCAGATGCTGGTCGATCGCGGACTGGTCGAGAGCCGCACGCGCGCCCAGGCGCTGGTCCTCGCAGGGCTGGTCTTTTCGGGCGAAACCAAGATCGCCAAGCCGGGGCAGAGCATCAAGGCCGACGCTCCGCTTGAGGTGCGCGGTCGCGACCATCCCTGGGTCTCGCGTGGCGGGATCAAGCTGGCCCATGCCATCGAGCATTTCGATCTCGACCCGACCGGCGCCCTGGCCATGGATATCGGCAGCTCCACGGGCGGCTTCACCGACGTTCTTCTTACGCACGGCGCGGAGCGGGTCTTCGCGGTCGATTCGGGCACGAATCAGCTGGCCTGGAAGTTGCGTCAGGATCAGCGCGTCACCGTGCTGGAGCAGACCAGCGCCCGCATCCTGACGCCGCAGCAGATCGATGCGGCCTGCAACTGGGTGGTGTGCGACGCCAGCTTCATCGGGCTGTCGAAAGTGCTGGAAGTGCCGCTGCGCCTGGCCGCGCCGGAATGCCGACTGGTGGCGCTGATCAAGCCGCAGTTCGAAGTCGGCCGTAACGAAGTGGGCAAGGGCGGGGTGGTCCGCGATCCGGTCCTGCACGAGAGGGTCTGCAACGAAGTGCGGGACTGGCTGGAGGGCGAAGGCTGGACCATCCAGGGGATCGTCGAAAGCCCGATCAAGGGGCCCGAGGGCAATGTCGAGTTCCTCGTATCGGCATGGCGCGGGTGAATTTCCCGGCTGCCGACGATTGCGCGCGAGGCAGGCTCGTTACACAACCCGCCCACCATCACGGATTTTCCTGATTCGGGAGTGCCAAGGGAATGAACCTGATCGCCTCGCCCGGCCAGTTGCGGGCCAGCCTGCTTCGTTGGGCTCTCGTGCTCGTTCCCCTCGTGGTGCTCCTGGGCTTCGTTTCCGGGCGAATGGCGCAGAGCGGGCCGGGCAATCCCTGGTTCGATGCACTGGCAAAGCCCGGAATCTATCCGCCTCCCGCTACGTTCGGGATCGTGTGGACCATACTCTATGTGCTGATGGGAATTTCCCTGGCGATGGTTTGCGCGGCGCGCGGCGCGCGAGGGCGTGGTCTGGCCGTGGCGGTCTTCGCGGTGCAATTCGCGCTGAATCTGGCCTGGAGCCCGGTGTTCTTCGGCACACACCAGATCACCACGGCCCTGATCCTGATCGGGGTTCTGGACCTGGCCGTTCTGGTCACCATCGTCCTGTTCGCCAGGATCCGCCCGCTGGCAGGGCTGTTGCTGGTGCCGTACCTGGCCTGGATCTGCTTCGCGACCTACCTCAACTTTGCGTTCCTGCAAGCGAACCCCACGTTGGACGGCGCCGAAGGCCCGCGCAGCGTCGAGCGTTTCGAGATATAGGCGTGCGTTTGGAAATTCGCTGAAGGCGAATTTCGCGGCACCAGCCCGCGCCCCCACCCTACCACCCGCAGGATACTACCGTTGGGTGGTAGGGTGGGGGCGCGGGCTGGTGCCGCACTGAAAATGCCCTCGGGGCATTTTCCAAACAGTCTCTAAAGTACCTGCTGCCGGGCTGGCGGGAAAATCGTCAAGGCCTCTTGCGCGTTTTCGCGCGACATACCAAATAACGCGG
>NZ_JBJDRF010000123.1:0-2057 GCF_044987305.1 Novosphingobium sp. ZW T3_23 | reverse complement strand
CAACAGCGGTTCGATCACCGACCACTCGAAATCCGTCAAATCGAACCGCGCCATCTCAATCTCCTTCTCCGAGAATGAATCAGATCACGGCAAATTTGGGAATCCTATTTATGGGTATGTGACCTAGGCTAGTCTTCATGGCATTATCGAACAGGTCGCTGAGACGGGGAAGGGCGCTTTAGGCGATAGTGTGGATGAAATAAGTGTTGTTGAACAGCAAGTTTTACGACAATTTGGCTTGATCTCGGGACCTTCAAACAGCGCGTCATAAGCTCGCAAGAGGCTCGGCCTCGGAGGTTCAAGGGTCCACATAGTCTTTCCCGAAATGTGCCGCCAAACGCTCGGCTTCCGATGGCGAAATGGGAACTGCAGTGACAGCTGATACCGCGACAGCATCGGACGCACGCTCGAACAAAGCAACGCACCGCTGATTGTCGAAACGCGAGGTATAGAGGATGCCGTCCGCGCTCGTCGTTTCGTGAATATGGCCGCTGATCTCCCAGGTGCGAGCGTACGCGTCACCGTGAAGTTCGGTGAAGGAGAGCCCATGTGCTGAGACGCCTGCATCCACCAGCGGGTAGAGCCTGAGTGCACGCGTCGTCACCAACTCGCTTCGGACCCGTGCATCGATCGTGGTCGAAAGGATGTAGGGGATGGCGGGCGCGCGCACGAAGGTCTCGCCGAACGCCGTTTCGATGGACCGCGCGGCGTAGAGTACCTTGTAGCTCCCGTCCGGAGAATCGAACCTGTTGACGGGATCGGGGCCGGGCGGACCGAAGAAGATCGGGCTATGAATGGACCGATGATAACGTTGCAGATGTGCGCCCGCGCCGATACGGTGCATCGATGTTACGGCCATTGCGCGTCAGGCTGTCCAGCCTGTAACGAGCGCGACAAGTTGCTTAAGCGCCGGCGCACCGGGCTTGCGGCCCAGGATCTGCAAAGGCGTTTCCGGCTCCGGGCCATAACCCGTGACCGGCGTCGTGAGCAGCATGAGCTGCTCCCAGGGGTCGGTATCGCCGAAAGCTTCCAGCAACTGCCTGAGGTTCGGCGCGGTGGCGCCCTCGACGAATTGGCCCGCAGGATAGCGGATCTCGTTCCCGTACTGAACGCCAAGGATCTGACGGCGCTGCCGCTGCTTTTCGATGGCAGCGACGCTCACGCCCAACATCTCGGCAACGTCTGAGCGCTCCAGCATGCCCCCCGCGCGGTTCGCCATCTCATCACGGAAACGCGCAGTCTTCTCGCGTGCAGCCTTGATCGCTGCAATATCCGCAGCCGATTCAGGGGCGATGTCCCGAGGGGCGATCGTGAGAGCATGCCGCAGGTCCGCAGACCCAACGATATCCGCGAGCGTATCGTCGCTCGCTGATTGCACTGCCTTCGCGATGGCCAGTGTCAGCTTTTCCAGCGCCTTGCGCCGCAACGTGTCGCTGGGCGCAATGTTTGCTAGAAGAGCGGACTTCCCACCGTTCGAAGATGCGTGCGTAGCCATTATCGTCCTTTCTGTCCTAAATATACAAGATCTGACAAAAAGGACAAGACATCTCGTCTTTTCCGACGTGACGAAATCGGCATGCGATGGTGGCTGGGAAACGGATTTCGCCGATGGCTGATACCATCGAACACGGCATGCGTCATCAGATCCTCCTCGCAGGGCGGTGTCGGCATGGCTGTGGAAGCCTTGGTATGCCACGCTATGTACTCCGATCGCTGTCGGGTGAATGGGATGGCCGCTTCGGCCAAGGTCGAGGCCCTTGCAGATTTCTATAGCGGTCCGGTAGCGGGCTTTTTGAATCCCGCCTTGCTACCTATGGCGCCGTTTATCGTACTGGGCGCGGGCTATGTCCGTGAGTGGATGTACAGCGTCGTCGGGCATGGCGATGGAAGGCCGCTCGCGAATGAGGAAGAAGAAGAAGAATTCTTGGCGCTGAACCGCCCCGGGATTGCCGGAGGCCCCAACTCCTGAGAGAATAGGGTCCACGATGAGCAAGACGACGAACAAGTTTGCCCCTGAGGTTCGGCAGCGGGCGATCCGCATGGTACTGGATCACGAG
>NZ_JBJDRF010000122.1:0-2123 GCF_044987305.1 Novosphingobium sp. ZW T3_23 | reverse complement strand
CGCGACAATCAAGATGAGACCGAGGTCCTTGCCAGCGACAATTAAAATCGGCACTGAATGACGCGCCGCGACAATCACATTCTCATCCTGATTGACGCGCAATACTCATCCTGATTGACGCGCAATATCCGTCCTTCCATCAGGCCAGACTCTAATCAAGCTTGGAGGAAAAGCCGGGGGTCACGTCAGCGCCTATAACTGGCGGAACTCCACCACTTCAAGCCTCAACAGAGGCGGAAGGATCATCCGCCGTTGTCAGAAGCCAAAGGCCATAAATGTGGTGCAACGGGAGGAGGACCACCCGCCCACGCACGCAGGTCCTCAATCCACTGTCTAACGGCGACTAGCTCTGGCGCGGGCAGGCAGCAGACCACCTCCAGAAGCATTGCTGAAGCGCCTGCCTCGTAGGCGTAGCGGGCTTCTAAATCCCAGTCGGGCATCAAGCTTCCAATCGTGTATAAAACGCCTTGTCGCACATCAAAACAGCGCTGGCGTCCACCTATATCAACTTCTATTTTTTAGGTGACCCATGCTTACTAATGCTGCGGTGAAGGCCGCCGCCGCGCAATCGCGCGCATACAAGATGAGTAGCCCCTAGATTGTTGATTGCCACTGAGAAGTGACCCGGGAAGGCTATAAGTTTCCGCTGAGAATTGACCCATGTTTTCCTCCGTTCCGGCTGCCAGCCGGAGGGTCGTGGAGTGATCGACATGGACTTACTCAGTGTGATCCGCCGGTGGCATTTCCGGCAGAAGATCCCCATTCGAGAGATCAAGCGCCGGACCGGCCTATCCCGCAACACCATCCGTAAATATCTGCGTTCCGATGCGGTGGAGCCCAGCTTCAAGGTCCCGTTGCGGCCCAGCAAACTCGATCCCTTCGCGGACAAGCTAACCGCTTGGCTGCGGGTGGAATCCAAGAAATCCCGCAAACAGAAGCTGACCGCCAAGCAGTGGCACGCCGATCTGGTAAAGCTGGGATATGATGGCTCTTATAACCGGGTTGCAGCTTTTGCCCGGCACTGGCGGACCGAGCTTCAGTATGAACAACAGACCAGCGGGCGCGCGACATTCGTGCCTCTGGTTTTCCAGCCTGGCGAGGCGTTCCAGTTCGACTGGAGCGAGGATTACGCCGTGTTGGGCGGCAAGCACACGAAGCTGCAGGTTGCCCATACCAAGCTGGCACATAGCCGCGCCTTCATCGTGCGAGCCTATGCTCCAGACCCATGAGATGCTGTTCGACGCGCTGACGCAGGCGTTCCGGGTGCTGGGCGGCGTGCCCCAGCGCGGGATCTTCGACAATATGAGGACCGCTGTCGACAAGATCGGGGCCGGGAAGGCACGGCAGGTCAACGCGAGGTTTGCCGCCATGGCCAGCCACTATCTGTTCGAGACCGACTTCTGCAATCCGGCTTCAGGCTGGGAGAAAGGACAAGTCGAGAAGAACGTCCAGGAAGCTCGGCGCCGGTTGTGGCAACCGATGCCCAGCTTCCGCGATCTGGCTGAGTTGAACGCTTGGCTATCCAAACGGGCGCGGGACGCGCTTAGTGAAAGCTCGGACCGGCTGAGCCTGGCAATCGAAATCGGCGAGCTGGGACTGGGATTTGCGATCGCGCGAGGTGAAATGGAACGATCGTCACTTTCGCATGCAGGGCTATTTCGTCGGCGAGGTAACGCCGAGCTTCGAGGCATGGGCCGCGCGTGTACATCCGGACGATCGTGCCGAAGCGATCGCGCTGATCGATAGAGCGCGCGACCGAAGAGAGACTTACATCCACGAGTTTCGCTCGCTTCACCCCGGCGGCGCAATCCGCTGGTGCTCCGCGCGCGGAAGCTTCTTATATGATGCGAGCGGCGCGCCTTACCGCATGATTGGCTTGATGGAGGATATCACAGATCGAAAGCTCGCCGAGGATGCTATCGGAGAAAGCGAGGAGCGGTTCCGACAGTTCGCTCATGCCTCGTCCGGCGCGCTCTGGATCCGCAAAGCCGATACGCTAGGCCACCGACTCATTATGCCGCAACCAGATGCGGATGGATGCGAGTTGGACTGAGGCAAGGAAGTTGTCGTCGCGTTTGTCGTAGCGGGTAGCTACGGCTCGAAACTGCTTGAGTTTGCTGAAG
>NZ_JBJDRF010000121.1:0-2319 GCF_044987305.1 Novosphingobium sp. ZW T3_23 | reverse complement strand
CAGCAAAGGCTCGATTACCGACCACTCAAAATCCGTCAGATCAAACCGTGCCATGCCTCGTCTCCTTCCGGAGAGTGAATCATGCTGCCGCCTCTTTGGGAATCCAATTTATGGGTCTGTCGCCTAGGGAAGTGACAAACCAGTGAACGCTATACGGCGCATGATCGCTACTTGTTCGACGCGAAACGAACAGCGGCGAACCGCAACAGGGTTGAATGATAGAATCTAGATATACATACTAAATTTTTCCCAGGCTCGTCGATCAATCAGAGCTTAATTAGATTGATACATCACTTAAAGAAATGAATTTGCCCTGCTGGAGGGCCCGCGCCACAATATTGGGCGCAAGGGTTGTTCCCAGTAAACATTTTCCTTTCGAAGGAGTATTGAAGGATTCGGAATGAACCACGGTTGACGAGCTTGCTTTGATGACGCTCTTCTCCTCGAGCGGCTGGCATACGGGCAAGTGCAGTGCTGAGGATCATACGAGATGAGCGGCTTTATACTTTCATGCCAGCCAACTACCTGTCGATGGGCCACAAATCGCGCCCAGTCGAAGGACCCTTCTATCTGGTCGCCGGCGAGCCTCATACTGTTCCGCGTGAAATTGAATCTACGTGTTTGGCTCGATCCAACTAAACCAAGCGGTTCTCTCTTGCATTGGTCAGTAATCCGGCAGGCGCCATTCGCCCATAACGCAGCGCGCCCAGGTCAGCAACGACGCGAGGCTCGATAGGACCCAGAATCCCAGACGAGGCAATGGAGAAAGTCTCATGGCAAAGTTCACCGTCTCAACTGCGGTAATGGCCGCATTTCTTGGTGTGACGGGCTGCACCGCAAACGAACACGACACAGCATCTGCGGTCCGGCAGCCGCGACAATGCTTCTGGGCGAATGATGTGCGCAATTTCAGGGCCGTCAATTCCACGACCGTCAACGTACGCGCGGGCCGCGATGTCTACCGCCTGGATCTCATGGGTATCTGCCCGGACATAAACTGGAGCGAGCGCCTTGGGTTGATCACTACAGGAAGCTCCTCAATCTGTTCCGGCGCCGGCCTTGGAACGACGATCGTGACCCGGCGATCCGGCGGCCGCGGTCAGCAGCGCTGCCCCGTGCGCGCCGTTACGGTACTGACGCCGGAGGAAGTGGCAGCCTTACCCAGTCGAGACCGACCCTGACGCACAGCACCCTTCTTTGAGAAAGCTGACGCTAGGGGCATCGAACCGGAACGACTGCTCGGTTCCAGTCCAAGACGTTAAAACAGCGCCGAGAGACGTGCTGTATGACGAAATGCCGGGCGACGGTCGCCCACGCCCGGCGGTCCAATTCACACCATCCGCGCGAACCAGGCCGGACACCGTTTTGCCTACCTGTCGCTCCAAAGCCCGGCGCCAAGGAACCAGTGTAAAATCCCAGCTCCGTTCGATGAGAGTATGACGTCCGCTGACGAGGTCGACAGCGCGCCTGTAAACGCCTTCGATTGTGTCGCCCTGACCAGCCTCCCGAAAGGGCATCTCGAGCTCACTGGAAAGCTGCGAGGCAACGCGCAGTAATTCTTGCCGGCGCAGCGCATCCAGCATCTCATCCGAAAAGACCATGCCCCCCGCAGTTTCAGCAGCAAACCCCTGCGCCAAAAACCACTGCCGCCGCAGTAGCCGTGCCTCAGCCAATTCCGCTGCGAATCCTGCCTTACGAGCCGAAGGCTGCATTGCCGGAAACGAGCTCCCGGTCGGTCCAGGTCGCGGCCTCCAATCCTCCCAGATCGTTGACAGCTCCACCGGATAGAGCAGCGACGCCCCCCGGGTTGGTCCTGCAATCGCTGCGATTGCCACGTGGCAACGCGCTCCAGATGATCGCTGGAAATCACCCATCGCCCTGATGGTTCGCGCTCCACCAGCAGACGATGGACGGGCAACTTTCGACGTCACCGGACCGTTAACATCCTTGGAGCAAAACTCGGTTCTCTTGAGAGGAACCTTTTCTCAAGATGTTCACGGCAGCCCTGCCGATGGAGACTGCAGCTTCAAGAAGCGTCAGGAATGACGTCCCGTGTTAGGGTTGATGTAAGCCTCATTGTTAGGGTTATTGGCATTCCCAATCCAAAGCGGACCCGATCGAGGATCGAACATGTCGGTTCCCCTCCCAATCTCGCTCATCAGGCGATGGTGGTCTTCCCGGCTTAGCTGCGCTGAACCGCCCCGGGATTGCCGGAGGCCAGTTTTCTTAAATTAGGCAGCCAGTGGGACGTCGTCCAGCATGGCGTAGTAGCGTTGCTCGGCTTCGACGGGCGGGATGTTTCCGATCGGCTCCAGCAGG
>NZ_JBJDRF010000120.1:0-2366 GCF_044987305.1 Novosphingobium sp. ZW T3_23 | reverse complement strand
AACCACGTATGTCCCCACCGCTTTCCAGCCCGATCCCGCCTTCCGCGCCGACGTGCTGCAAGGCTTGTCCCAGCCGCAGAAGGCGGTTCCCGCCCGCTGGTTCTACGACATGCGCGGGTCGCAGCTGTTCGAGGCGATCACGCAAGTTCCGGAATACTACCCCACCCGCACCGAGGCCGCGTTGCTCCAGGCGCACAGCGCCGCCGTGGCGGAGCGGGTCGGCGCCGAAGCGACAGTGGTGGAATTCGGCTCGGGCAGTTCGATCAAGACGCGCACGCTGCTGAGGGCCATGCCGCGCGCCACTTACGTGCCGATCGACATCTGCGGCGAGTTCCTGGACGAAGCCTGCGCCGCGCTCCAGGGTCTGTTCCCGGCCCTGCGCATCGTGCCGGTGGAAGCCAATTTCATGAATCCGGTGAACCTGCCGCTGCCTCCGGTGCATGGCGATGAGGCGCGCCCGATGCTGGGCTTCTTCCCCGGCTCCACGATCGGCAACCTCACCCCCGTGGCGGCGGTGGACCTGCTGCGCTCCATGCGCGAAACCTTGGGCGAAGGCGCGCACCTGCTGATCGGCATGGACCGGGCGAAGGATCCCGCCCGCCTGGTCGCCGCCTACGACGACGCGAGCGGGGTGACGGCGCTGTTCAACCTCAACCTGCTCCAGCGCATCAACCGCGAACTGGGCGGCTCGATCCCGGTGGGCGAATTCCGCCATCTGGCGCGGTGGAATCCCGAGGCCGGGCGGATCGAGATGCACCTTGAGGCCCGCCGCGCCATCCGCTTCGAAGTGGACGGACGGCCGTTCCGCATGGAGGGCGGCGAAACCATCCACACCGAGAACTGCCACAAGTACCTCCCCGGCGAAATGCGCGTCCTGCTCGCTGCCGGTGGCTGGCGCGAAACCGAACACTGGACCGATCCGCAAGGCGATTTCTCGCTGATCCTGGCGCGCGCCGACATCGAGCAGGAGGCTTAAGGACGGACCCGGCGCCGCCCACCCTCACCCGTTCGCAGCCGCCGGATGAAACCGCATCCGGAACACCGCCCCTTGCGGCACGTTGCGCGCCACTTCGAGGTTGCCGCCGGTCCGCGCCATCAGTTCGCTGGCGATGGCGAGGCCCAGCCCCGAGCTGCGCTGGAAATCGCGCCGAACGGAAGCGAAGCGGGCGAAAAGCTCGGTGCCTTCCTCTGGCACGCCCGGTCCGTCATCCGCCACGCCGATCTCGCCGGAGGGATCGACGCTCACCACCACCCGCGTCCCGGCGGGCGTGTGCTTCATGGCGTTTTCCAGCAGCGAATCGAGCGCGCGCGCGGCCAGGTGGTGCGGCGCGAAGACCGGCGCGCGATCGGTGCCGACGATCTCGATATCCTGCCCCCGCGCAAGGAACAGCGGCGCAATCGCGGCGACCCTTTCCTCGGCCAAGGCGCGGAGATCGGTCACTTCGCCGGGATCGCAGGCCATGGCGTCCACTTCGGCAAGCAGCAGGAGCCGCTCGACCATGGCTTCCAGCGCGTCGATCTGGCGTTGCAGACGCGGGGCGGCTTCCGGCGAACCGCCCTGCTCCACCAGCAGCCGCAGGATCGACAGCGGCGTGCGCAGTTCGTGCGCCGCATCCGCCGCGAAGTCCCGCTCTATCCGGTAGGCTTCCTCCACGCGGTCTAGTGCGGCGTTGATGGCATTCAGCAGCGGCAGGACTTCCTCCGGCATGCCGGACGTGTCGACGCGCTGCCGCAACTGATAGGGGGAAACTTGCGCCACCTCGCGCGAGGCCCGCTTCAGCGGCGCCAGCGACTGGCGCACGATCGCCGCATCCACCGCCAGCAGCCCGATCAGGAACACCGCCAGCAGCCCCCCGCCGACAAGGGCGATCTGCGTGCGCAGATCGTCGAAGATGACGTCCGGATGATCGAGGTTCTGGACGATCACCAGCCAGCTGTCGCGCTCTCCCAGCAACGGCATGGAGACCCCGGAATAGATCCTGGCCCCGCGCACCCGCTTGAAATAGGCGGTGCGGGCGCGCATCGGCACCTGTAGCGAGGGATCGGCGCGCAAGTTCTCCACCGCGACGCGGCGGCCGCGGTCCTCGATCCAGAAACTGAAGCTGGAGCCCCCGCCGCGCAGGGCCGCCGCCGTTCCCTCTGCGATCGTCCAGCCGCCCGCGCTGCGGCGCAGGCCATGCTGCATCTTCTGCGCATATTCATCCAGGATCTGGCGTTGCAGCCGGTCGCCGGTGCTGTCGATCAGCAGCATCGCGCCCCAGGCCGCCAGCACTGCCGTAATCAGAGTGGCACCGGCATGGAGCAGCAGGATGCGCCGCAGGATCGAATGGGTCCGCCCCTTTTCCCCGCCCTTCCCGCCTTCCGCC
>NZ_JBJDRF010000119.1:0-2624 GCF_044987305.1 Novosphingobium sp. ZW T3_23 | reverse complement strand
TGTCGCGCGACATTCAGGGTGAGAAAGCGCGACAAACATGATGAGAATCCTGCGTTCCGGGATTGGCGAAGGGCGTAGCCCGTAGCCGATGCCGGAACGCAGGAGGCGCCTTTTGAAGGGTGCCTGTGATGGTCGTGGCGGCCGCTATGCATTGGGTTTTCCTGGGAAGGAGGACTTGGCGTGTGGCGGGCCGACACATCAACGATCATCAGGTGAGACTTTTCATGACCCACAGACGTAACGATCCCGTCGCCCTGGCAGCGGCGAAGGCCGGTTTCAGCCCGGCGACCGGCTATCGGGTGCTGCAGGATGCGCGCCTGCCTTCCCAGCGACAGGCGCTGCGCGGCCGACGGCGCCCTGATCCGCTATCGGGCATTTTCGAGGAGGTTGTCGTGCCGATGCTGGAGGCCGCTCCCGGTCTTCGTCCTGTCGCGATCTTCGAGGAACTGCGCCGCCGGTACCCGGATACCGAGTTCGGCTCACGACGAACCCTGGAGAGGCGTATTCGCGACTGGCGCGCTCTGAACGGCCAGGATCGGGAAGTCATCTTCAGGCAGGTTCATGAGCCGGGGCGGCTCGGCATGTCCGATTTTACGTGCATGAACGATCTGGAGGTCGCCATCGCCGGGGCGCCCTTGGACCACTTGCTCTATCACTTTCGCCTGCCTTGCGGCGGCTTTGAACATGGGCACGTCATTCTGGGCGGCGAGAGTTTCGTTGCCCTGGCCGAAGGACTGCAGAATGCGCTCTGGTCTGCCGGCGGAGCGCCCAGGCTCCACCGTACCGACAGCCTGTCGGCCGCCTTCCGCAATCTGGACGCCGATGCGAAGGCCGACCTGACCAAGCGCTATGACGCCCTATGCGCCCATTATGGTATGGAGCCGACGCGCAACAACACAGGCATTGCCCACGAGAACGGTGCGATCGAGAGCGCTCACGGCCATATCAAGGCAGCAGTGAAGGACGCGCTGTTACTGCGCGGGACCACGGACTTCACCGACCTTGCCGCTTATCGCCGCTTCATCGACGAAGTCGTGACCGCAAGGAACCGGCGCCACGGTCCCGGCATCGATGCTGAGCGCAAGGCGCTGCAATCCCTCCCGAACGCACGGACTACCGATTACGAGGAAGTCCTCGTGACAGTGACGTCCTCGGGCGGCTTCACCCTGCGCAAGGTGTTCTACACGGTCCCCTCACGCTTGATCGGACATCGCCTGCGAGTGCGCCTTTACGACGACCGTCTCGATGTCTTCATCGGCGGCACAAGGCTCATGACCCTGCAGCGCGGCCGCGCCGGTGTGAACGGTAAGCACGGCCACGTTGTCGATTATCGCCATGTCATTCATTCCCTGCGCCGCAAGCCGATGGCGCTGCGGGGATTGGTCTATCGTGACAGCCTGTTCCCCCGCGCGCCCTACCGCCTCATGTTCGAGCACTTGCTGGAAGCTGTGGGCGAGAAAGAAGCCTGCCGGATCATGGTCGAGCTTCTGGCCATGGCCCATGAGCGCGCCTGCGAGGCGGAGCTCTCCCATATCCTGGAGGAGGACCTGGCAATCCGCAGGATCCCATGCCTGTCGGCACTTCGGGCCCGCTTCAGCCCCGATCCCGCCACTTTGCCCGAAGTCGTGGTCGAGATGGTCTCGCTCTCGATCTACGACGGGCTGATCGAACAGGGAGAAGCGGCATGAGCACGGCTCCCATGATCGACGCACAGCGCCTGGGCCTGATGCTCAATGAGCTGCGCTTGCCAACCATCAAGCATATCTGGGGAGATTTTGCAGCCCAGGCGGACAAGGAAGGATGGCCCGCGAGCCGGTTCCTTGCAGCTCTCGCCGAACACGAACTCGCCGAACGCGATCGCCGCCGGATCGGGCGTCATCTGGCTGAAGCCCACCTGCCGGCGGGCAAGACGTTGGACTGCTTCGCCTTCGAGGCCGTGCCGATGATCTCCAAGGCACAGGTCATGGCCCTGTGCGCCGGCGATGGTTGGCTCGACCAGGGTTCCAATCTCATCCTGTTCGGCCCGCCAGGCGGCGGCAAGAGCCATCTGGCGGCGGCGATCGGCCTGGCGCTGGTGGAAAATGGCTGGCGAGCGCTGTTCACCCGCACCTCTGACCTCGTCCAACGTCTTCAGGTGGCTCGCCGCGAACTGACGCTGGAATCCGCAATCGCCAAGCTCGACAAGTATCATCTGCTCATTCTCGACGACTTCGCCTATGTCTCACGCGACCAAGCGGAAACATCCGTCCTCTTCGAACTGATCAGTGCACGATACGAGCGCAGATCCCTGCTCATCACCGCCAACCAGCCCTTCGGCGAATGGAACCGCGTCTTCCCGGACCCGGCAATGACGCTCGCTGCGGTCGACAGGCTCGTGCATCACGCCACGATCTTCGAGATGAACGTCGAAAGTTATCGCCGGCGCACGGCTCAGGCCCGCCGCACCGGGGCTGGACGTCCCGCCGCCTACACCACTCCAAAAGTCCTCGAGACCATCCGCGACAATCAAGATGAGACCGAGGTCCTTGCCAGCGACAATTAAAATCGGCACTGAATGACGCGCCGCGACAATCACATTCTCATCCTGATTGACGCGCAATACTCATCCTGATTGACGCGCAATA
>NZ_JBJDRF010000118.1:0-2737 GCF_044987305.1 Novosphingobium sp. ZW T3_23 | reverse complement strand
GACGATACCGACGCAGGCTTCGACCTTGGCCTTGTCCCGCGGCTTGCGCGGCCGGGTCGGCAGGATCGCCGTACCGTAATGCCGGGCCATGTCTGTGTAACTGCGGTTCACCTGAGGATCGAAGTGATAGGCCTTGATCACCGCCACCTTGGCATTGTCGGGCACCAGCAATTGGGGAACGCCGCGGAAGAAGGCGAAGGCGGCATTGTTGCCCGCGATCCAGTCAGGGAACTGCTCGGTCCAGGTCGCCAGCGCAAACGACAGGCTCGATCCGCCCATTACAGCGACGAAGATGTGGGCACCGCGGACTTCCCCAGTCCTGCGGTCCACCACGACCGGCACCGTGTCGCCAGCGTAATCAAGGAACAGCTTTTCGCCCCCGGCATGGCTCTGACGCATGACCAGCGGCAAGCGGCCCTCCCACCGGCGGAACAGATCGCAGAATCTCGAGTAGCGATACCCGTCCGGATGCTCGGCCCGATACTCCTCCCAGAGCACCTGCAGTGTCACGTGTTTGCGCTTCAGTTCGCGCGCTACCACCGGCCAGTCCGGCTCGGGCAGCTTACGCCGCCCCGGTTTGACGCCAGGAACCCCGTACAGCCGCTCCTCCATATCTGCGTCGCCAATCTCGGGCGGCAACGGCCACGACAGCCCGGATTGATCAAACCGCCTGAGCGTGTCGCGTACCGTGGTTGCCCCCGTCCGAACATGCTCTGCTACAGCTCGGGTCGAGAGCCTGGCGTCCAGGCTCAGTCTCAATATCTCGCGCACATGGCGCATCATTACCCTCCTCGTCGGCATCCAATCCTCCTGGCTGCTCAGCCAGGGAATGGTCCCAACGATCAGGCTTCACGTCATCCCAAACTGCGCGCGATCATTTCGGAATCCTGCGCGGATAATTCTCGGAACGCTGCGCGCGATCGTCTCGGAATCCTGCGCGCCATCACTTCGGAATGGTGCGCGCGATGACCCCGGAATCCGCAGGCTGGAAGAAGTTCACGAACAGGCGCGCCGCCGCATACAATTCGGCGAGCAGCCCAGCTGCTTCCAGTCCCTCGAACCGGCGATAGCCCACCAGACGGCGCACAACCGAACCGTTCTTCTGCTCGACCCAGGCCTGATCGTTCTTGCGATAGGGGCGGCAGCGGGTAAAGACGATTTCCGTCGCCGCGCAGTAATCGCGCACGGTTTCATTGATGAACACGCTGTCATTGTCCGAATCAAATCCCAGCAACGGGAACGGCATCAGCTTGCGCAGCTCCTTGAGGACCTCCACCAACAACGTTTGCTCGCGCACCAGCAACGGTGCGCATTCAGTCCAGCCCGTCGCAATGTCGGTCAGCGTTAGCGTCCACGCCCAACTCCCCTTCGCCACCGGGCCGCTGTGCGACACCAAGTCTGCTTCCATGTGCCCCGGCGCCGGATCGCCCCAGTCATTGAACGTCCGGATCGGAACGCTACGTCGCAGTTCCGATCCGCCCACACCGCGCCGCCGGACCTTCTGACTGTTCCCTTTCGCACTCTGCAGAGCACGGTCGATCGTTGCCGGGCTCATCTGCAACAACCTCGCCTTGATCGCCGGATCGAGATCAAGGTGGCCATGACCCTCCATCGCCTCGATCAGAACCGGAATAAGCGGCCGCAGCCGCTTCCCGCACAGGCGGTCGCTAGCTTCCCACAACACGAGCAACGCTTCGCGCACCGCCTCGTTGTAAAGTCTGCGCTGTGGTCGCGTCGTTTCCCTGACCAACGGCTCCGACCCCAATAGTCGCATTGCATGCTTTCGGTGGAAACCTGTGATCGCGACGAATTCGTCGAGAACTTGCTCTTGCTCGCGCGATCAGCCGATCGATACCGCTCGCCGACTGCTTCAATCAATTCCCTTCGCGTCGCCATGCTCACCTTCCGCATCGTTCCCTCCCGGCATTGGCCGGGAGCAGTTTAGATGAGGCAACGGCAGGTTTGCCGGGAGCAATTCAGGTGAGGCAATGCGTTCTCACCCTGAATGTCGCGCGACAGTTCACTATAGCGGCGTCCTCAATCCAGGGAGCCGCATTATGTCGTTCCAAAGCAATACCACACTTGTCGCGCTTGAGTTGAGCAATTCAGTATGGCTCGTCGGCACGCGATCGGCCGGCGCTCAGAAAAGCTGCATGCATCGGATTAGCGCGGGCGACACCGCCGCGCTGTTGGCGCTTTTCGAAGGGCTTCGGCCGAAGCAGCGGGCATCCGAAGATACTGTGCCAGTTGCCTGCTGCTTTGAAGCTGGACGAGATGGGTTCTGGATCCATCGACTGCTGACTGAGCATGGCATTGCGACCTACGTTGTCGAGCCGACCAGCATTCTTGTGAACCGACGAGCGAAGCGGGCGAAGACCGATCGCCTCGATGCCGAAGGGCTCTTGCGTGTGCTCGGCGCCTATCTGGCTGGCGATAACCAAATCTGCAGCATGGTCCAGGTGCCCACGCCTGATGAGGAGGACGGCAAACGCATCCACCGTGAGCGCGAGCATCTTGTGCAGGACCGAACCCGACTAGAAAACCGGATACTGGCGCTTTTCGCGACCCAAGGTATCCGTTCACGCCCCTCATTGCGAAACTGGGAGCGAGATCTCGCGGCGCTCGAAACCGGCGACGGCCGCAAGCTTCCACCCCGCCTGGCCGCCGAGATCAACCGGTTGCGTCGGCGACTTGGGCTTGTCCTCGACCTGATCCGTGAGCTGGACGCGGAACGGGA
>NZ_JBJDRF010000117.1:0-2903 GCF_044987305.1 Novosphingobium sp. ZW T3_23 | reverse complement strand
CCCAGCCCCCGCACCGTCACGATCTCCACCCCCGCCTCCAGCGCCTGAAGCCGCCTCCGCAGCCGGTGGACGCTGACTTCGGCGGCGTTGGAGGAAAACTCGTCGCCCAGCCCGAAGAAGGCGGATTCGATCTGCGTCTTGCGCACCACCTTGTCGCGCTGGCGCAGCAGCAGATCGAGCAGCTGCACCTCGCGCGGAGCCAGCACGATGGCCGCCTCCTCGCCGGGCGAGCCCACCCGCACCGTCTGCGAGGCGAGATCGTAGCGCAGCCGCCCGCAGGCGATCTCGCCGGCCTTCTCGCCCATCGCCCGCCGCAGCAGGGCGGCCACGCGCGCGATCAGTTCCTCGGCGGCGAAAGGCTTGGGCAGGTAATCGTCGGCGCCGGCATTGAGCCCCGCCACCCGATCGGCAATGGCCGAACGCGCGGTGAGCACCAGCACCGGCAGCAGGTGCCCGGCGGCCCGCAGCGAGCGCAGCAGCGCGATGCCGTCCTGGTCCGGCAGGCCCAGGTCCAGCAGCAGCGCCGAATGGTTGCCCGCCTCCACCAGGATGCGCGCTTCCTCGGCGGTGCCGACGATGTCGTTGCCGAAACCGGCATCGCGCAAGTGCTGCCCGATCAGTTCGGCCAGCTCCGGATTGTCCTCGACGATCAGCAGGCGCATCGGACGCCGCCGGTGGGAAGAATGGCCTGTCTCGCAGTCATGTCCGCATCTATCGCGGGGATGCCGCCCGCGCGCAACCGCAACGCCGCCGCCTTGTAAGGTTGCCGTAAGCCAAGCCGGAATAGCGCGGCTTCGAGCATCGGCAGGCACATCGCCGCCCAGCGCAGAATCGAAATCGGGACATGAAGCCGCAAGTCCAGTCCGCGTGCACGGCGCGCCGCAACATCGCGCCAGTCGCGCCCCTGTCCTCCCGCCGCCCGCGCGTCGCCCTGTTCTCCGGGAACTACAACTATGTGCGCGACGGCGCCAACCAGGCGCTCAATCGCCTGGTCGGCTATCTGGAGCGGCGTGGCTGCACGGTGCGCGTCTATTCCCCGACATCCGCCACGCCCGCCTTCGCGCCCGAAGGCACGCTGGTCCCGGTGCCGTCGCTGGCGATCCCCGGACGCGGCGACTATCGCCTGGGTCTGGGCCTGCCGCGCCGCCTTCGTGCCGACTTGCGGGCTTTCGCGCCCGAGATCGTCCACCTCTCCGCGCCCGACTGGACCGGCACCGCCGCCCAGCGCCTGGCGCGGGAGGAAGGCATTCCCGTGGTCGCCAGCCTGCACACCCGCTTCGAGAAATACGCCGCCTTCTACGGCGCCGCGCTCGTCCGCCCGGCGATGGAGCGCCACCTCGCGCGCTTCTACCGCAATGCCGACCGCGTGCTGGTGCCCACCCCCGCCATCGCCGCAGAGTTCGCGGAAAGCGGCCTTGGCCAGCGCACGCGCCTGTGGGGACGCGGCGTGGACCGCGACCAGTTCACCCCGCTTGCCCGCGATCCCGAGTGGCGGCGCGCGATGGGCATCGCGGACGGCGAAGTGGCCGTGCTCCACTTCGGCCGCCTCGTCCGGGAAAAGGGCCTCGCCACTTATGCCGCACTCTGCCGCCGCCTGATCGCGGAGGGCCTCCCGGTCCGCCCGCTGGTGGTCGGCGATGGGCCGGAGCGGCAATGGCTGGAGCGCAAGCTGCCGCAGGCGCGCTTCGCCGGGCACCTGATGGGCGCCGATCTCGGCCGCGCCGTCGCCGGGGCCGACCTGTTCCTCAATCCCAGCACGACCGAGGCCTTCGGCAACGTCACGCTGGAAGCCATGGCCTCTGGCCTGCCGACCGTCTGCGTGGACGTGCCGAGCGGGCGCAACCTGCTGGAAAGCGGATCGGGCCTGCTGTTCGCACCGGGCGACGAGGACGGCGCCTTCGAGGCCCTGCGCGAACTGGTGCGGGACCACCGCCGCCGCGCCGCGATGGGCGCCTTCGCGCGCAAGGCCAGCAAGGCCTACGATTGGGACGGCGCCTCGCACCAGGTTTTCGAATGCTACATGGACGTGCTGGGCCGCAGCCTCACGACGCCGCAAGCTGAGAACCAAACCGCCGCGATTTCCCGCGCCGCCTGAGCCCGCCATGGAAAGCGTGATCGCCCAGGCCAGTGCTTTCGTCGCTACCCACGGGATTTGGGCCGGTCCGGTGGTGGGCCTGCTCTGCTTCGGGGAGTCTCTGGCGATCGTCGGCCTGTTCGTGCCCGCCACCGCCGTCATGCTGGCGATCGGCGGGCTGATCGGCGCGCAGGCGCTGGATGCCTGGCCGATCTTCCTCTGGGCCGTGGCCGGATCGATCCTGGGCGACTGGGTGTCCTATGCTTTCGGCAACCGCATCGGCCCGCGCGTCTATCGCCGCTGGCCGCTCAACCGCCACCGCGCCGCCGTGGCGCGCACCCGGCTGTTCTTCCGCAAGTACGGCTTCGCGGCGATCTTCATGGGCCGCTTCCTCGGCCCGATCCGCGCGACGGTGCCGCTAGTGGCGGGCGTGCTGGCCATGCCCAAACGGCCGTTCCAGATCGCCAACGTCGCCTCGGCCTGCCTCTGGGTGCCGCTGATGTTCGCGCCGGGATACCTGGCGGCGGGGCCGCTGGGCGCTGCACTGGCGATCGACGAGAGCAAGTTGGTACTGGGCGGGCTGCTGCTCGCGGCGCTGGCCATGGGTGCCACCCTGCTGGGATCGCGCCTGCTGGGCCGCAGAAGGCGGGCAGGAACGGGAATTCGACGATGACAGGCGAGGGGACGATGACAATGGCCAGGACGACGATCGCTACGACACTCCGCAAGGCGGGATGCCTCCTCCTTCCGGCGCTGCTGACGGCATGTGGCGGCGCAACGCAGGTGGCGGGGCCACCGCCACCTGCGTTGCGCCGCACGGTCAACAGCG
>NZ_JBJDRF010000116.1:0-2935 GCF_044987305.1 Novosphingobium sp. ZW T3_23 | reverse complement strand
GTTGTGCCCTTTGTCATTGTGATGGGTTTTTATCGGCACGCCGGCTTCAATGCCTGGCGACGTCCTACTCTTCCAACGCTTGAGCGTTAGTACCATTGGCGCTGTCAGGTTTCACGGCCGAGTTCGAGATGGGATCGGGTGGGTCACTGACGCTATGGTCACCAAGCAATGGAGACGGCGTGCTGATTTTTTAATCGATGGTTTCCCGTGCTGCTCCTGTTGGAGCTGAATATCTGGCTGGATGATCGTCCGTCATCGACGACTAGCGCTGCTTGATAGCAGGGCTGTCATTGATGGTGGGATTCATCAAGCATGAACAGAGTTATTAGGACCGGTTAGCTCCATGGATTACTCCACTTCCACACCCGGCCTATCAACGTGATGGTCTATCACGACTCGAAGATACCTAATCTTGAGGGAGGCTTCCCGCTTAGATGCTTTCAGCGGTTATCCCGTCCATGCATAGCTACCCTGCTGCGCTCCTGGCGGAACGACAGGTACACCAGAGGCATGTTCAACCCGGTCCTCTCGTACTAGGGTCAACTCCTCTCAAGTATCGACGCCCACGGCAGATAGGGACCAAACTGTCTCGCGACGTTCTGAACCCAGCTCACGTACCACTTTAATTGGCGAACAGCCAAACCCTTGGGACCTGCTCCAGCCCCAGGATGTGATGAGCCGACATCGAGGTGCCAAACGATTCCGTCGATATGAGCTCTTGGGAATCATCAGCCTGTTATCCCCGGCGTACCTTTTATCCGTTGAGCGATGGCCCTTCCACGAGGGACCACCGGATCACTATGACCGACTTTCGTCTCTGCTCGATTCGTCAATCTCGCAGTCAGGCAGGCTTATGCCATTGCACTCTTGCAGCCGGTTTCCAACCGGCCTGAGCCTACCATCGCGCGCCTCCGTTACTCTTTAGGAGGCGACCGCCCCAGTCAAACTACCCGCCACAGAGGGTCCCTGTACCGGCTAACGGTACGAGGTTAGACATTAAAAAATCACAGGGTGGTATTTCACCTATGGCTCCACGACAGCTGGCGCCGTCGCTTCAAAGCCTCCCACCTATGCTACACAATAATTTTCCAATGCCACTCTGAAGCTGCAGTAAAGGTGCACGGGGTCTTTCCGTCTAACCGCGGGTACTCCGCATCTTCACGGAGAATTCAATTTCGCTGAGCATATCCTGGAGACAGTGGGGAAGTCGTTACGCCATTCGTGCAGGTCGGAACTTACCCGACAAGGAATTTCGCTACCTTAGGACCGTTATAGTTACGGCCGCCGTTTACCGGGGCTTCAATTCGGAGCTTGCACTCCTCCTCTTAACCTTCCGGCACCGGGCAGGCGTCAGACCCTATACGTCGTCTTGAAGCCGACTTAGCAGAGTCCTGTGTTTTTGCTAAACAGTCGCTACCCCCTGGCCTGTGCCCCCCACAAGTGCTTGCGCATATATGGGGCCTCCTTCTTCCGAAGGTACGGAGGCAATTTGCCGAGTTCCTTCAGGATACTTCTCTCAAGCGCCTTGGTATACTCTACCTGACCACCTGTGTCGGTTTCGGGTACGGTCTATACGGTGGGGCTATTTCCTGGAACCTCTTCAAAGCACAACCAATCCGATAAGGTTGTACAATACACGAGATCCGTCACACACCACCAGGCCCACGAATATTAACGTGGTTCCCATCGACTACCCCCTTCGGGCTCGTCTTAGGGGCCGGCTCACCCTGCTCAGATTAGCTTTAAGCAGGAACCCTTGGTCTTTCGGCGAGAGGGCATCTCACCCTCTTTATCGCTACTCATGTCAGCATTCGCACTTCCGATACGTCCACGACCCATTACCAGATCGCTTCACTCGCTTACGGAACGCTCCGCTACCGCTCAGATCAAAGATCTGAACCCTAAGCTTCGGTGCATCACTTTAGCCCCGTTACATTTTCGCCGCAGGAACCCTTGATTAGACCAGTGAGCTGTTACGCTTTCTTTAAAGGATGGCTGCTTCTAAGCCAACCTCCTGGTTGTTTTGGGATTCCCACATGCTTTCCCACTTAGTGATGACTTGGGGACCTTAGCTGTAGGTTAGGGCTGTTTCCCTTTTGACGACGGACCTTAGCACCCGCCGTCTGTCTGCCGGATAAGTCTCGTTGGTATTCGGAGTTTGGTTAGTATTGGTAGATCTCGCGACCCCCGCAACCATCCAGTGCTCTACCCCCAACGGCATACATCCGACGCTCTACCTCAATAGATTTCGCGGAGAACCAGCTATTTCCCGGCTTGATTGGCCTTTCACCCCTAAACACAACTCATCCGAGAATTTTTCAACATTCAACGGTTCGGTCCTCCAGTGCGTGTTACCGCACCTTCAACCTGGTCATGCCTAGATCGCCGGGTTTCGGGTCTAATACACCATACTCTGTCGCCCTATTCAGACTCGCTTTCGCTGCGCCTACACCTAACGGCTTAAGCTCGCATGGTACATTAAGTCACTGACCCATTATGCAAGAGGTACGCAGTCACCCCCTAAAGAGGCTCCTACTGCTTGTAAGCATTCGGTTTCAGGTACTGTTTCACTCCCCTCATCGGGGTGCTTTTCACCTTTCCCTCACGGTACTGTGTTCGCTATCGGTCATGTACGAGTATTTAGGCTTGGAGGGTGGTCCCCCCATGTTCAGACAGGATTTCACGTGTCCCGCCCTACTCGAGTCCTCATCCATCGTTTTCGCATACGGGGCTGTCACCCGCTATGGCCACTCTTTCCAAAGTGTTCTGCTAACTGAAGATGAGGCACTGGCCTGGTCCGCGTTCGCTCGCCACTACTAACGGAATCTCGGTTGATGTCTTTTCCTCCGGGTACTTAGATGTTTCAGTTCCCCGGGTTCGCTTCACCAAGTCTATGTATTCAACTCGGTGATACCTTATCCACCTCACTCAATAA
>NZ_JBJDRF010000115.1:0-3119 GCF_044987305.1 Novosphingobium sp. ZW T3_23 | reverse complement strand
GCGACAATCAAGATGAGACCGAGGTCCTTGCCAGCGACAATTAAAATCGGCACTGAATGACGCGCCGCGACAATCACATTCTCATCCTGATTGACGCGCAATACTCATCCTGATTGACGCGCAATAGATGCTGGCGGGGGAGCCAGGATCCAGTCGTCCACTAAGCAAGTCGGGCACGTTTTCTAGACGAACCAGTCCGTCCGCAGATATGCACGAGGTGAACATATCCGTGGGCAAGCCCTAACCGAGATACAGAAAGTCCTTCTCCTGCAATCCCTTCGCCGACGCCATATCCGGCACTGGCGTCCCGACATGGTGTATCTCCGACAAGCGGGTCGATCCGGCCATAGTTCTCAGCTCCAATGGCGGCGAAGTCACCATGGAGCGGCACTTCAGGATAGTGGTCGGCGAGGACGCCGCGCGGGAATGCCTCGATCTCGCTGAAGGCTGCGGCCTCCCATCCAAGCGGGTGCCAAGCGAACGTCGCGGCTTCGATGCCGGCACAAAGAGAGAGGTATCGCATTACGCCATCGCAGTGCGAAACTGTTTCCGAACTGCGGAGTTTTTTTGCTCGGGAGCAAAACAAAGAGAGGAGTCGAGAATGGTAGACACCCCTAATCACACTACGACCGTTGTCGAAGGACGTCGCGGCGGTGGAGCAAGCATTATTGTTGCTATCGCCATTCTGACTGCAGTCGTCGCCGGCGTGTGGATGTTCAGCCAAACATCCACCAGCGAAGCGCGCAAGGACAATGCGGTCGAGAATGCAGCCAACAGCGTCAGTAATGCCGCCGGTAAGGCCGGAGACGCTGCCCGCGACGCCGCCAAGAAATCCGGCAACTGAGAGGACGCGATCCCCCCGACAACTCGCGAAAAGAACCGCTTCCGTGGGTAATCGGCAAAGACCACATTTCCGCACGTTGCGAATATTGCCCCGTTATCGCCAGCGGACCCATTAGCTGCCTGCGCAGTCAGGAAGTCTCGACCGTCATTTCTCATCGCCTCGATAGCAATTTTGTAATAAAGTGCGTCCGATAACGTATGATAACGACTGATTAACTTCTTTGATCATACGCTTGGTAAAAATAGACGCGGTCGCCAACGTACAAAATTGTTCATACGATTGGAGAAGCGGTAGTTATGGGAATGGAAAGAAATAACCGTGTCGATTGCTTGGAACGGGCCGCCCTCGAGTTCGAAGGCGCTCAGTTCGCCATTCGGCATGTTCTTGCAAATCTGCTTTCCCGGCTCGACCGGCACGACGTGGAGGAGTGTCTGCGTGAGTTGCAGAGCACCGGCCGCAGGCACGGCTTGGAATTGGGCGAAAGGAGGCTGACCGGCTATCTGGACGAGCTGGAGGCGCTTAAGGTCGCTTCCGCTTCCGTGCGAAAGGTCGGGGCACCGCCACTTCGTGCGGTAAGCTGAGAGGGCGAAGCGCCCGGATGCGTTCATGAGGTTCACGCCTTGCCGGATTGATGGCGGGCTGCACCGTCAAGGATGTACCGCTGGAAACCGCGGCAGACATCGTCACGAGCCGGGGCATCAACATAGGGGGTTCGAAAGCGCGCCGCGAAGGTCGACGCTATCCGACCGCATGACGCGATGGCCAGGGCGAGCCAACCCCATTGAGACCGGCCAGCTGTTCTAAGTATTGCAACTTCCATGCTTCGCGCGCGCTCTTCTCGCACTCGGGTGATAGCGACCCACGCCTCACATGAGGCGCACCCGGTCCAGCTGATGGATTGCTGTCAAAGGCCGTCAGTCTGCTTCAGCCAGACTCATCGTGCTGAAACTTAGGCCCCGCAGCCGAATACACACCTCTGCGAGGCCCTTTTCCCTATCAGGAGTGTCTACGTGCCGGGCTTGATACCGGCTGCCAGGCTATTCTCAGCAACTTGACCACACCGCTAAAGCGGTCCCTTGAGCGGCACGACCACCCGTACTACCGTAAATAAGTCCTACGTATCACTCAGGGCTTTTGGAACAACTCCCCCTTTCGAGATGTTACTTTCAAGACTGTGTGTCCCTGCAGTAAAATTGATAGCCGGTTCCCTCCGGTCATCATGAGGCCGCCCCTTTGCGGGGGCGGCCTCTTTCCTTTCAAACTGAGAACTCGCCACAGCGGTCGTCGGAACCTTTCTTTCTGTCTCGCGCTTAGCTTGCAGGTGTCGGCGGTTTCTAACGACCTGAAGCCTCGATGGATGCTGATGTTACGCCATCGGCAGAATTTAAATGCAAATGGCCCCGTAACGACCGAGAGTTACGGGGCCATTTTGCTTTGCAGGCGAAAGATTGATCCACGATGCGCTGGATCGTTCGACCTGTGAGATATTGATCAGTTCACTTTGGGCCGTATCGCGCTCAGGAACCGGTGCCTCCCGGTGTGAGGTCGCCTCCGAACGAAGGCGACCTCTTCTATTTCACCGCTCGGAAAATCATTGCATGCGGCTCTTCCAGTTACTCGGAGCTTTGGGGGGCGCCATGCCGGGTTTCCAATTCTGCAGATCCTCCTCGATCCAAGCGCGTAGTTCCAAGGACTCCGGGGCGGGCAGAAGGATCGAAACTTCCTCCAGCACCGCGATTGCACCAGCCCGGTATGCGGATTCCGGGGTCATCCCGGCCACCATTCCGATTTGATCCCGGCCGGGATTCCGAGATGATGCCGGCCACCATTCCGAGCAATTCCCGGCCACCCGGGAGGGAGTGAGACGCCCGATCGTTGGGTCCATCTTATCGGCGCAGCAGCCGGAGGATGGAGATGCCGACGAGGAGGCCGAAGATGCGCCATGTGCCTGAAGTAATGAGAATGCATCGGGAGGCTTGCGTCCCGATGCGCGAGATCGCCCGACTGACTGGCCTTGCTCGTTCTACAGTGCGCGACATGATCGTGCGCTTCGATCGCTCGGGATTGGAGTGGCCGGTTCCGTCCGAGATTGGCGACATAGATCTGGAGGGACGTTTGTATGGCGCCTCCGGCGTCAAACCTGGGCGACGCAAGCTTCCGGAGCCGGACTGGCCGGTGGTAGCGCGCGAGCTGAAGCGCAAACACGTGACGCTGCAGGTGCTCTGGGAGGAGTACCGCGCCGAGCATCCGGACGGATATCGCTATAGCCGGTTCT
>NZ_JBJDRF010000114.1:0-3128 GCF_044987305.1 Novosphingobium sp. ZW T3_23 | reverse complement strand
CACATCGCCCGACAAGGCGCTGTGGGGCGCCTATGCCGCCATGCCGAACCTCGACCTCTACTACCTCGGCTATCGCAACGAGGCCGCCCACTGGGGCACCCGCGAAGGCACCGAAACCCGCCACAGCCTGGGCGCGCGCTGGCATGGCAAACGCGACGACTGGCGCTGGAACGTCGAGGGCGTCTACCAGTTCGGCCGCTTTGCGGATGGCCCGATCTCGGCCTGGACGCTGGGCACCGAACTCGGCCGCGCCTTCCCCGACGCCCCCTTGGCGCCCAACCTCACGATGCGCGTCAATGTCGTCAGCGGGGACCGCAACCGCAATGACGACCGCCTGGGCACGTTCAACGCACTGTTCCCCAAGGGCAAGTACTTCGGCGAACTCTCGCCGGTCGGCCCCTACAACATCGTCAACGCCTATTCCTCGCTCGGCCTGCAACTGGCGCCCGATGTCTCGGCCAGCCTCGCCGCCATGGCCTATTGGCGCACTTCGCGCGAGGACGGCATCTACGACATCCCGGGGAACCTGATCCGCGACGCCGGAGACAGCCGCGCCCGGTTCGTCGGCAAGGAAGTGGAAGCCACGCTGGCCTGGCAGGCAACGCCGGAACTCGAACTCTCCGCCTCGCTCTCCGCCTTCGCGCCGGGCACCTTCATCAAGCAGACCGGCACCGCCCGCACCATCCGCATGCTCGGCCTGGAAAGCAACTTCCGGTTCTGACATCATTCAACTTATTGGAACAGATCGATCCATCTTATTCGGATATCTGCCAAGTCCGCCGCCCCCTAGACCATCGGCATCCCCCCAACACCGGAAAGACCGACATGACCACCCAAGCCCCCGGCAAAGCCCCCGAAAACGCCACTGGCCCGATCAGCTCCAGCCTCCCGCTATTGCTCCTGCTGCTTTCCGCCACGACCGGCCTCGTCGATGCCGCATCGGTGCTGGGCCTCGGCAAGGTCTTTACCGCGAACATGACCGGCAACGTCGTGTTCCTGGGCTTCGCGGCAGCGGGAACGCCAGGCTTCAAGGTGATCCCGGCGGTCATGGCCCTGATCGCCTTCATGGTCGGCGCCTGGGGTGCCGGGCGGCTCGCCCGCGCGCATACCGATCTGCCGCTGCGGCGCTGGCTGATCCGCGCCGCCGTGGCCGAAGCCGGGCTGTTGTGGATCGCCGCCGCCATCTCGACGAAGATCGATATCGCCGCGCAGGCGCCGGAGATCGCGGTGCTCTCGGTCATCGTCCTCACCGGCTTCGCCATGGGCCTGCGCAATGCTACCGTTCGCGCACTGAAAGTGCCCGACCTGACCACCACCGTGCTCACCCTGACCATCACCGGCATCGCCGCCGACCAGGTTGCCGGCCGTTCGCCCAACTTCCTGCGCCGCTCCGCCGCGGTGCTCTCCATCTTCACAGGCGCGGCCGTGGGCGCGCTGCTGCTGCTCCATGTCGGCCTTGCCGTGCCGCTCGTCCTCGCCGGAGCCGTGGTGCTGGGCGCCACCCTGCTCCTCACCCGCAATCCCGCATCGGCGCTGCCGCACCGGACTTGAGTGGATCAGCGCTCGATCGTCACGCGCAGATAAGTCGCCGGGATCACCGTGCTACCGGCATCCCCCCGGTTCTCGGCCTCGAACAGCGCTTCGAGTTCGCCCTGAAGCTCTGCCTCTCGCCCATCGCGCCGCGCTGCCTCGAACGCATTCATCGTCGGCCCGTAAAAGTCGCGAAAAACCGCCAGAAAGGCATGCGGTGGGCCGGAAAAGCGGAACGTGTAAGTGGCCCTTTCGCAGCCAATGCGTTCGGGCGGGATACCGGCGGCAACGAACCGTTCGCGCGCGGTCTCTTCCTGCCCCCAACTGACCGGGCTCACGAAGCCCTCCGGCGGAGGCGGCATGTAGGCGGCGCAGATCCTGAGCACCCCCGCGACAAGCGTGGGATCGCCGGGTATCCAGTTACCCATAACGATCCGCCCGCCCGGCCGGCTGACCCGAACCATCTCCGCGGCGACATCATGCGGGCGGGGGGCGAACATCGCCCCGAACATGCTCACCACCAAATCGAAGCGCGCATCCTCGATCCCGACCAGCGCGCTGGCGTCACCCTCGACGAAGCGCAAATCGGCCAGTCCCGCCTCCCGGGCGCGCCGATTGCCCGCCGCCACGAGATTGGAGGCGATATCGACACCCAGGACTCGCGCCCCGCGACGGGCGGCCGGCAAGGCCGTCGTCCCGTCCCCGCAACCGAGATCGAGAACCTCCATCCCCGCCGTGGGGGCGATCCAGGCGACAAGTTCGTCGCCGCTCTGGCGCATGGTCTCGGCCAGTCTCGTGAAATCGCCTTTTTCCCACAGGGCCTTGTTCGCGTTCACCGGGGCGCTGGCGGGGGCGCCGCCAGAGGTGCTTCCCGCGCCCGGCTCATTGCTGGCCACATCCTGTTCCATCATAGGTCTCCCATGCCGGATCATTTCCAGGTGGGGCAATCATACTCCATCCGGAAAGCCTCCACCCGATCTCTTCGGGACAGGTCCATCCGATCACTTGGGCTTCCTTCTATTCAAGGACAGGGAAGCAGGCTTGCATCCAGGGCGCGGCAACGCCAATCAGGCGCGATGCGTATTGCCCTGTTCGAACCCGAAATCGCCGGAAACGTCGGCGCCGTCCTGCGCCTTGGCGCCTGCTTCGGCGCGACCATAGACCTGATCGAGCCCCTGGGGTTCGCATGGGACGATCGCCGCGTGCGCCGTACGGCGATGGACTATATCGATCACGTGACCATTGCCCGCCATGCCGATTTCCAGGCTTTCCAGGCGACCGTAGGCGAAAGCCGCCTGGTGCTGTTCACCACGAAAAGCAGTGAATCGGCCTACGAATTCGCGTTCAGGGCCGACGACATTCTGCTGTTCGGCAAGGAAAGCGCCGGCATTCCCCAGGAGATCGCGGAGACTTGCGATGCTCGCGTGCGCATTCCGATGCGCCCCGAGGTGCGTTCGATGAACCTCGCGACTTCGGCGGCGCTGGCGCTGGGCGAAGCGCTGCGACAGACGGACAGCCTGCCGCAATAACCGCCCGACCGCAGCGAGCGCTGCCCTCTCGATGATCGTCGATGCGACGGAGCCAGAGGGCTCGTTCTC
>NZ_JBJDRF010000113.1:0-4056 GCF_044987305.1 Novosphingobium sp. ZW T3_23 | reverse complement strand
GAAAAAAGCCGCTCCGGGTGAGGGAGCGGCTTGTCTTCGTCATCCCGGACTTGATCCGGGATCGCTGTCGGTCTTGAGGCGCCAGCCATCGAGCGAGGCGCGGCTCTTAGAGCGAGGCGCGGCTGGGCCAGCGGTCCCGGATCAAGTCCGGGACGACGCGTGTGTCAGGCTTGTCTCAGAAGTCCATCCAGTCGTCGGCGGTGGCGAGGGCCTTCATCGGCTTGCGGGCCGCTGCCGGCTGGAACGTCGCCACCGGCGCCGCTGTGACAACGCGCGGGGCCGAAACCGGCACCGAACGCAGGCCTTCGCGGCCGGTGCGGAACATCGCGGCGCGGTCAGACAGCGAGGTCACTTCGCTGTTGAGGTTGCGTGCGGCGGCGGAGGTCTCCTCGACCATCGCGGCGTTCTGCTGGGTGGCCTGATCCATCGTGCCGATCGTCGCGCTGATCTGGGTGATCGTCGAGGACTGCGCTTGGTTGTCGCTGGCGATGTCGCTGAGCAGGGTGTGGACTTCGGTGACGTCGCCCGAGATGTTCTGCAGGGCGCCGTCGACGCGCTGCACGGCTTCCACGGCAGTGCCGATGTCGGTCTGGGTGGCGGTAAGCTGCTCGCGGGCGCGCTTGGCTTCCTCTTCCGAGCGCATGGCCAGCGCCGAGACGAGATCGGCCACGACTGCGAAGCCGCGACCGGCATCGCCGGCACGGCCCGCCTCGACGGCGGCGTTCATGGCAAGCACACGGGTCTGGAAGGCGATCTTGTCGAGGCCTTCGATCACCGAGTCGATGCCCTTGGCGCTTTCGGAAACGCGGCCCATGGCCTGGACCGCCTCGTCGGCGATCTCGCGGCCGGAGCCGACCACGGTCATCGCTCCATCGGCGCGCTGCACGGTGCGTCCGGCGGCGGCGGCGGTGGCGCGCAGGCGATCGTCCATCTGGGTGATCGCGGCCGAAGTCTCTTCGAGGCTGGCGGCATTGCTCTCGGTGCGGCGGGCGAGGTCTTCCGAAGCCTGGGCGATCTCGCTGGAGCCGGTGCGGATGGCGACCGCGCTTTCAGCGACCGCACCGATCAGTTCGCGCAGGGCGCCCACGGCGGTGTTGAAGTTGCTCTTGAGCTCGCCGTAGGCAGGCGGGAAATCGGCATTGATGCTCTGCGTGAGGTCGCCCTCGCTGATCGCCTGGAGGCTGGAGCGCAGGGTTGAGGTGACCAGTTCCTGCTCGCGCGCGGCGCGGGCGTCGATCTCGGCGCGGGCTTCGGCGGCGCTGCGGAACTGCTCGACGGCTTCCGCGATCTCGCCGATTTCGTCACCGCGTTCGCGGAACGGCACTTCGACCTTGCCGCCTTCGGCCAGCGTCGTGGTGACATGGGCAATGCGGCTCATCGGCGCGGCAACCGTGCGGTTGATCAACAGCCAGATGAAGACGATCAGCGCCATCGCGAAGAGAGCCAGCGTCACGCAGAGGATCGTGGCGGTGCGGGCGGTCGCGGCACCATCTGCGGCCTTGGCGGCGACGCGTTCACGCGTGAGTTCGATCAGCTTGTCGGTCTGCTCGATCATGTCGTGCGAGGCCTTCTTGCCCTCGGTCTTGATCATGGCCATGGCGCCATCGACATCGCCGGCGGTGCGCAGGGCGAAGATCCGGTCGTTCACCTCGGTCAGCGCGACAGCGCGGGTCCGCAGTTCCGCCACTTCAGGACCGAACGCCTCTTCGCCGATCAGCTTGTAGGCATCCACCGACTTCAGCAGTTCCTCGTCACCCGCCTTCAGGCGATCGCGCAGGTTCTGCGCATCGCTGGCGCTGGCGGCGTTGTAGTAGCTGTAGACGATGATCCGCAGCTCCTTGACGTTGCTGATCACGTCGGTGAGGCCGGACATGCCAGCCATGCCGCGCGAAACGTGCGATTCCGCAACGGCATTGAGCTCTCGTGTAGAGAGGAAACCGTTGAGGCCCACCACGGCGATCATCACGTTGATGATCGAAAAGGCCGCCCACAATTTTTTGGGCAATCGCCAATTGTTCAGAAAATCAAGCATCAGTATTCCAATTCCTGCTTGGGGGGTCGGCCCCGCCATGGGAGCGTCTTCTTCATTATAGTTCGGCGGGTGAATCGCAGGTGCGGAGCGCCCGGAAAAACGCAGGTTTCCGGTAAGTCACGAGGCTGCTTCGTGACCCTGCTTTCAGGCCCCACCCATCTTATGTTCTTGAAACGACAGAAGGCCGGGATGGCTGAACCACCCCGGCCTTCCAGACGATTGGCCTCCCGGCGGACCGGGAGACCATCGATCCTCCGATTAACGGAAGAGCGACAGGATCGTCTGCGGCGCCTGGTTGGCGATCGACAGAGCCTGCACGCCCAGCTGCTGCTGGACCTGAAGGGCCTGAAGCTTCGCCGATTCCTTGGCGAGGTCAGCGTCGACGAGGTTGCCAATGCCGGTTTCGACCACGTCCGACAGCTTGCTGGTGAACGAGAGCTGGCCCTCGATCTTGCGCGAAGCTGCGCCCATGTCGCTGAGGCTGGTGTTGACGTCCTTGATGACGTCATCGAGCTTGCCGACCATCGTTTCAGCATCGGTCTGCGAGGCGATGGTGGTGTCGATGGCGTCAGTCACCTTGGCGGTGAAGCCCTGGTTGGCGACGTTGAGGCTGTCCGTCACGTCGGCGCCCGTGGTGATCGTCAGCGACTGAAGAGCAGCAACAGTGGTAGTGCCCGTGAAGTCTTCGTCGAGCAGGTTGGTGTTGTTGAATTCCGACGACTTGATGATCGTGGTGATCTGCTCTTTCAGAGCCGTGAAGTCCTTGTCGATAGCGGTGCGGCTGTCGGCTTCCAGGCCGGCGTCCGCTGCTTCATAGGCCTTCGACTTCATCTGGTTGAGAATGTCGGAAATCTGCTCGGCACCGGCGATCGCGGTGTCGGTGACGCTCTTCGCGTTGTTGAGCGAGGAGGTGACCGCACCCAGGCCGCCGAGGTCGCCACGCAGGGTCTGAGCCACGGTGTACTTCGACGAATCATCCTTGGTCGAGGCAACGGCCAGACCGGTGTTGATGCGGCTCTGCACCTGGTTCATGCCCTTGTTGGTCGCGTTGAGGCTCTGGAGAGCGGCCATTGCGCCAGCATTGGTGTTAACCGAAAACGCCATTTTGGTCTTCCTTCTAGAAAAGCAGGCCGAGTTCTGCGGCCGGATGACGGGAGCGCCGCCATGCGCACAGCTGGTTCTTCCGGCTGCATATTCATTCTAGGAAGGGAAAATAATCGCCCGGAAATTTGGGAAGAAAAGTTTTCGAATGCTCACGCGGATACTGTCGTTCTGAAACGACAGAAGGCCGGGATGGCGAACCACCCCGGCCTTCCAGACGATTGGTCTCCCGGCGGACCGGGAGACCATCGATCCTCCGATTAACGGAAGAGCGACAGGATCGTCTGCGGCGCCTGGTTGGCGATCGACAGAGCCTGCACGCCCAGCTGCTGCTGGACCTGAAGGGCCTGAAGCTTCGCCGATTCCTTGGCGAGGTCAGCGTCGACGAGGTTACCAATGCCGGTTTCGACCACGTCCGACAGCTTGCTGGTGAACGAGAGCTGGCCCTCGATCTTGCGCGAAGCTGCGCCCATGTCGCTGAGGCTGGTGTTGACGTTCTTGATGACGCCATCGATCGTGCCAACCATCGTTTCAGCGGTGGCTGCCGTAGCGATGCCGCCGGTGCCGATGGCCGTCGTCACCATGGCGGTGAAGCCCTGGTTGTCGACGTTCAGCGAGTCGTCGGTACCAGCGGTGTCGATCGTCAGCGACTGGAGAGCCGCAACGGTCTTGGTGCCGCTGAAGCCTTCGTCGAGCAGGTTGGTGTTGTTGAATTCCGACGACTTGATGATCGTGGTGATCTGCTCGTTCAGAGCCGTGAAGTCCTTGTCGATAGCGGCGCGGCTGTCATCTTCCAGACCGGCATCCGCTGCTTCATAGGCCTTCGACTTCATCTGGTTGAGAAGGTCGGAAATCTGCTCGGCACCGGCGATCGCGGTGTCGGTGACGCTCTTCGCGTTGTTGAGCGAGGAGGTGACCGCACC
>NZ_JBJDRF010000112.1:0-4507 GCF_044987305.1 Novosphingobium sp. ZW T3_23 | reverse complement strand
GATATCGGTCAGTCCCAGATCAGCGCCTATACGCGCGGCCTGATGGGCTATCGCACACCCAACATCGATCGTATCGCCAATGAAGGTGTGATTTTCACGGACTCATACGGCCAGCAAAGCTGCACGGCTGGCCGCGCGTCCTTCATCCTGGGGCAGGAACCGTTCCGCACCGGACTGCTGACGATTGGCATGCCTGGCGATCCGCACGGAATTACCGACTGGATGCCGACCATTGCGGATGTTCTGAAGGAAGCAGGGTATATGACCGGCCAGTTCGGCAAGAACCACCTCGGCGATCGCGACGAGCATCTGCCGACGAACCACGGATTCGACGAATTTTTCGGCAATCTCTATCATCTCAATGCCGAAGAGGAGCCGGAGGGCTACTTCTACCCCAAGGACCCGGAGTTCAAAAAGAAATATGGTCCGCGCGGCGTCATCCACAGTTGGGCGCAACCAGACGGTACGCAGAAGATCGAGGATACTGGCCCACTGAACACGGCGCGCATGCCGACCGTGGATGAGGAGTTTCTGGCCGGCGCGCAGGACTTCATCGGTCGGGCGGTCAAGAACGACAAACCGTTCTTCGTCTGGATGAACACGACGCGCATGCACGTATTTACCCATCTCAAGGAAGAATCCGTTGGCGTGACCGGCAAGGGCATCCATGCCGACGGTATGGCGGAGCATGATGGCCATGTGGGTCAATTGCTCGACCAGCTTGAAGAGCTGGGCATCGCCGACAACACGATCGTCGTTTACACGACGGACAACGGTGCCGAGATCGCGCTTTGGCCGGACGGCGCGATGATGCCGTTCCATGGCGAAAAGGGAACAACATGGGAGGGCGGCCTGCGCATTCCGATGCTGGCCCGCTGGCCGGGTGTCATCAAGCCGGGCACGGAGAGCAACGAGATCATTTCGCTGATCGACTGGTTCCCGACGCTTAGCGCCGCAGCCGGAGCGGGTGACATCGTCTCGAAGATGCGAGCAGGGCACGAGGCGGGCGGAAAGACATTCAAGGTTCACCTCGATGGCCACGATTTTGGCCCTTACTTCCGAGGGGAGAGTGACAAAGGTCCTCGCGATTCAATTTTTTACTTCGAACAATCCGGCAACCTGAATGCAGTACGGGTTCAGGACTGGAAAGTGAGTTTTGCGCAGGTCGATGGCAACATTGCCTTTGGCACGCGCAAGGTCACCAACTGGGCGATGATCAGCAACCTTCGGATGGACCCGTACGAAAGGGGCGCGACCGAAGGCGGAGAGGCGACCAAGTTCTTTGCTCAGCAGATGTGGCTGCTCGTTCCCGTACAAGGGAAGATTAAGGAATTCTTCCATGATTTTGCGGACTTCCCTTATCAGGAAGGCAGCTCCCTCAACGCTGCCGGGATCGGCTATTCTCTACTTCGGCAGACGGATGCGTTGAAGCGTTTGAAGGATCTGGAATCCATCCACCCCGGCTCGTGAACTTTTGGCGGTGGCGGTCCTTCGGACGCCGAGAGCAGACGAAATGGCCGCCACAGATTATCGCCGGCTGAGTGCATGTCGGAGAATGCAATTTTCCCGATCTGAACGAAGGAAAAGGTGCGACTCTCCTATCAGTCAATCATGCTCGTATCCGAGCTGAATTGTTGTGCCGAGAACGGCAGATTATATCCGAAACTTGCCGTTCACGACCGCCATTTTGAACGGCAAGTTTGTCCCACGACGCGGCGTTCGGCGCCCGGAAAAACCGACCCATTTCAGACTCTCAGCATCTAATTTCTTGTCTCCAGGTGCGGACCGGCAGCTATTCCGGCCAGACGCGACCAACATGTGCCGTTCATCGATCCCGAGGTGAACGGCCGCCCATTCCGGGAGCTGCCGTTTACTCCAGTCCATAGGGCCGCCCCGCTTAACGAAGTTGGAAGCCTCGCTCCTTTACCATCTGATGCAGCTGTTTACGACCGCCAAGATAGGCCAAGCTGGTGGCAGATTCATGCACGGCATTCTGCCAGCTCTTGGGACGCATGCCCTGGCTTTCGCGAAAGCGGCTGTACGCTTCCTCATAGCCTTCCAGCGCCGGGCCATGGGCAGTATCGCCATAGCGGTTCATGTGCAGCATCACGGATTGCGGCAATCGCGGGCGAGGCGCGCTGACGCGATCCGGGTCGGGCCGTCCACCGCCATGCCGAAGGTGAAGAAGGCATGAGGCGGAAGTCCGACGATCTCGGCCACCTCCCGTGCCGCATTGCGCAGCACTCCCAGGAAAACGACGCCGAGGCCGATGGATTCGGCGGCCAGTGCGGCATTCTGCGCTGCCAGTGATGCATCCACGGCTGCCATCAGGAACGCATCCAGTTGCTCCAATATTACGGGCTCACTTCCCTGTGCCCGGCTCACGCCTCGCTGAGGGGCGACGTGCCTTCATCCATCGCGCGGCATATCCCGATCCCTGCGCTTTCGGATTTTCATTGACGCTACCCAGAGATATCGGTCGTGCTTGGTGCAGTGCGCCATCGACGAAGGGAAACTGGTTCACCTGTTACCAGATTGGTACCGCCCCGCTTTCCCCCTTTACGCCGTCCACGTGCAGGACAGGCATCGCAGCGCACGTCCCTCGGTTTTCCTGAACTAGTCTATCGCAACGTTTAAATAGAGCGGGGCAATCGACCAAATTCACGCCGTTCACGTGTCGCGATGAGGACGACCGATTTTGGTGGACCGGTGGTTGAGACAACGGCGCCAAGGGCGATGCCTGCCATGCCATACCCGACGACAGGCTCAACGATTTGGAACTGTCGGTCACGGTCGAATTGTTCCTGCAGCGATAAGGCGCCAGTCTCCGCCTCAGGGAACATCTTGTTTGCCGATGGCCACGCCGGTCATCTTGCCGACCGCCGGATCGGCGATGTTGAAGACGGCGGCGTATTCCTGCGCCTTGTCGCCATAGAAGCGTCCTGCGATATCTCCGGTCCCGGCGTTCCATTTGCCCACGAACGCGGAGGCGTAGGCATCGACGGAGCCGTTGAAGTCGTACCGGCCCAGCGCGGCCGTCGAACCGTCGGCGCCGACCCGCTCGGGGAACAGGCTGGCGGCGAGTGTCCCCGCCGCGAAGTTTACCGAGAGATCCGAGCGGCCGATCAGCGCCGCGAGCGATTTCGTATCGTCGTGGATGTCGCCGAACAGGCGGCCTGCATAGACCGCGCTGCCGCTGCGGGGCAACTGGTCGGGCGGGGTGAAGTTGCCGAAACCGATATATTCCAGGCTTTCGCCATCGACCTTGCCGTCGATATCCGAATGCGTGGCGGCAACGCGCATGAAGCTGGCGTAGCTCAATTCGATGCCGTGGCTCTCGCCGTCGAACATCCCGATCGTGTACTGGACCTTCCCGTCGATCGTTGCCTGAGCGGCTCCGTAGGCATGGAAGTCCCCGGCATCCCTCTCGTGGGTGCGGTTGGCGGCGCCGAACGAGACGGAGGGGCTAAACCAGGGACCGAAGGGGAAGCCGAAACCGATTTGTGCCACCTTGCCTGCAACGGTGTAGGTGCCGGTGTCGGCATTGTAGATGATGGCGTCGCGCCACTGTTCGGTGATGGCATCGGCGGGCAGGCTAGGCGAGGTCCGCACGGTGCGCAGCCGGGTCGTTCCCTGGAGGCTCTCCAGCGTATCGTCCGCGTCGACTTTGCCCAAGCCATAGCCGGCGAAGGCGAGGCTGTAGTACAGGGGGCCCGCAGCGCCGAGCAGGGCGCCGCCTATATCCTCTCCGGAGGGACCGAAAAAGGCCCCTTCAAGGCTTCCCGTATAGGTGTCGGAAGCACCTGCCTTCGCCTCGAAGGTGCCGGTGAAGCGGTTTTCACCCGCAGCGATCGCCGCGCGCGCCTGCACCTCGCCCTTGCTCTCGATGCCCAGGATGCCCGGACCTTCGAAATTGAACGAGGCGGTCGTCCCGGTGATATCGAGCTGTCCCGTAGCGAAGTCCACCAGCGCCACGCCTCCGCCCTGCATGGTCAAAAGGTGCGGCGTGGCCGCAGAGGAACGGGTGCCGCTGAAAGAGAGTGCATATGTCGCGCTCCCGGTGACGGGCACGGCGGCAGCATCGCTGGGCAGACCGAAGACGAAGTCCACCGAGCGGTAGCTGTCGATGCCCGTGGCCGGGTTCACGTTTTTGGAGATCAACTGGCCCAGCGCCACGTATTGCGGAGCGGTGGTCCATTCGGATCGCATGCCCCAGTTCAGGTCCAGTCGGGTCGTGGTGCTGCCCTCTGCCCTTTCATATCGGAAGAGGTTTGCTCCGCCGATGGTCACGTCTTCGGGCGCGAATGTCGACGTCCGGTTGCCATCGTTCAGCGTGAAGCTGTCGGTGGTGGCATCGTAGGCCAGACTGGCGCCGGTCGCGCCGCTGCCCGAAGCGGGCCGCGCACGGCCCACATCGTAAGCCACCTCCGCGACCGTTCCCGACGCAGCGAAACTGGTGCTGACGGAAGGCTTCCCTGTCATCGTGGTCGGTGGCGGTGTTGGAGTA
>NZ_JBJDRF010000111.1:0-4746 GCF_044987305.1 Novosphingobium sp. ZW T3_23 | reverse complement strand
ATCGAGGCCGACGATACGGCGGGCCGCCCGCTGGCGCAGACGGCGGCGGGGCGGCTCATGCTGCTGCTGGCCGAAGTGCTGGCCGAGCAGGCCGCGCCGGTGCCGCTGATCGCGCTGCTGGTTCATCCGCTGGCAGGCGGCGGGGAAGGCGAAGGTGTGGGGCGCGCGCGCTGGCTGGAGGCGGCACGCAAACTCGATCTTGCCTTGCGCGGCCCGCGTCCCGGTGCCGGTCTGGCGGCTCTCGCCGATCTCGCGGAGCAGGAAAAGCTGGGCGAGTGGTGGCGTGAGGTGGAGAGCGTGCTGGTGCCGCTCTTCGCCTTGATGGAGGGCGAGCCTCTGGAAGCGATGCTCGGAACGCTCGTGGATGCTGCCGAAGCGCTGTGCGGCGAAGCGATCTGGACCGGCGCCGACGGCCGCAGCCTCAGCGCCATGGTCGAGGAACTGCGCGGCGCGGCAGGCTCGGCGGGAACGCTGTTCGACCCGCGCGAGCTTCACGCCATGCTGCGCGATGCCATGGACCGGGTTTCGGTGCGCCCGCCCTGGGGCGGCCATCCTCGCGTCTCGATCTATGGCTTGCTGGAAGCGCGGATGAGCCGCGCCGATCTGGTGATCTGCGGCGGGCTCGTCGAAGGCGTCTGGCCTGCCTCGCCGTCGCAGGATGCGCTCCTGCCGCCCGCCGTGCTGCGCGCTCTGGGCGTGCCGGGGGCGGACTTCCGCATCGGCCTGGCCGCGCATGACCTTGCCGCCGCGCTGGGCGCGCCCGAAGTCGTGCTGAGCTGGGCCTTGCGCGATGCGGGCGGGCCGGTGATCCCTTCGCGCTTCGTGCTGCGCGTCAAGGCGCTGCTGGGCGAACAGGCGGTGCGCCATGTCGAGAGCGAGGCGCTGCGTCTGGCGCGCATGCTCGACGATGCGCCTCCGGTTGCGGGCCATGCGCGTCCGCAGCCGATGCCCTCTGCCGAACAGCGCCGCGTCGATCTGGCGGTGACCGGGCTGGACCGCTTGCGCGGCGATCCTTACGAATTCTACGCCAATGCCATCCTGCGCCTGCGCAAGCTGGACGCGCTCGATGCCGAGCCGAGCGCGGCGTGGAAGGGCGAAGTCGCGCACAAGATTCTGGAACTTTGGCACCTGGCCGGCGAGCCGGTGGACGGGCTCCACGCGATCGCGCAGGAGGTGCTGACCGAGAAGAACGCGCACCCGCTGATGCGCGCGCTCTGGTGGCCGCGCCTCTCCGCCGCGCTCGATACGTTCCGCGAGCTTGTGCTGGCGCACAAGACGGCCGGCCGCCGGGTCGTCGCGAGCGAGGCCTGGGGCGACATGCGCTACCGCGACATCCGCATCCACGGCCGCGCCGACCGGATCGACCGCCTGCCCGACGGTTCGCTGGCGGTGGTCGACTACAAGACCGGCTCTCCGCCGACGCCGCGCCGCGTGGAGGAAGGCTTCGCGCTGCAACTCGGCCTGATCGCGCTGATTGCGCAGGCGGGGGGCTTCAAGGACATGCAGGGCCGCGAGATAACGGGCGAGGCGGGTGAGTTCGAATACTGGTCGATGGCCAAGGACAAGAACCGGTTCGGCTATGCCACCACCCCGCTGAAGGTCGGCAAGCGGCGCTCCGGGATCGAGCCGGACGACTTCCTGCCTGAAACCGAGCGCTATTTGAACGACGCGCTGGACCGCTGGATTCTCGGCACCGAGCCGTTCACCGCGCGGCTCAATCCCGAACTCGGGTCTTATGCGGATTACGACCAGCTGATGCGCCTCGACGAATGGATCACCTCGCTCGGCAGCCGCGAGCGCCCCGGAACTGCCGGGGAGGACGCAGCATGAGCGGCCCCGCCGCCGTCCATCCGCTGCACGGCAACCAGATGCTGGCGGTGAACCCGCGCGATACCGTGTGGCTTTCCGCCTCGGCGGGCACCGGCAAGACGCAAGTGCTGTCCTCGCGCGTGCTGCGGTTGCTGTTGCAGGAGGGCGTCGATCCTTCGCAGGTATTGTGCCTTACATTCACCAAGGCAGGCGCGACGGAAATGGCCGCGCGCATAAACGGCACGCTGGCCGAATGGGTGCGGCTGGAGGACACCCTGCTGTTCCAGCGCCTCGATGCGATCGGCGCGCCCACCGACCCCGAGACCCGTGCCCGCGCGCGCACGCTGTTCGCCGCCGTGCTGGACAGTCCGGGCGGCGGCCTGAGGATCGACACGATCCACGCCTTCTCGCAGTGGCTGCTGGCGACGTTCCCGCTCGAAGCGCAGCTCGTGCCCGGCACCCGGCCGATGGAGGACCGCGAGCGCGCGCTGCTGGCGCGTCAGGTGCTCGCGGATCTGCTTGTGGCCGCCGAGACGGATGCCTTCGACGGCCCGCAATTGCTCGGCGCCATCGCCCAGCTTTCGCTGCGGCACGGGCCGGATTCAGTGGTCGATTTCCTGCTGCGCTGCGCCGGCGCGCGAGAGGCCTGGTTCGGGCCGGGTTCGTGGCAGGCGGGCGACATCCATAGCCATGTGCTGCGCCTGCTAGGCCTGCCCGCAGAGGCTGGGGACGACCTGCTCGCGGAGATGTGCGGAGATGAAGCCTTCGACGTGCGTTCGCTGCGGAAATGCTGCGAAGTGCTGGCCGAGTGGAACACCGCCACCGCGCACAAGGCCACCGACGTGCTGGTGCCGTGGCTCACCTGGAGTGCGGCGAAGCGGGCGGAGGGGATCGACGATCTTCACGCCGCGCTCTTCACCAAGGACGACAGCGTCCGCAGCCTCAACCACCTTGCCAAGCGCGATCCCGATTACGAAGGCTATGCCCTGCGCGTCGGCGAGTGCCTTGCGAAAATCCGCGAGACGAAGGCGCTGCTCGGTCTGGCGGCAAGGCTGGTCCCGGCAATGCGCCTCGGCCGCGCCTTCGCGCTCGCCTGGGACGAGGCGAAGCAGCGCGAGGGGCTGATCGACTTCGACGACCAGATCCGCCGCGCCGCCGACCTGCTGCGCGGACAGGCCTCGGCCGACTGGATCCGCTACAAGCTCGACCGCCGTTTCGATCATATCCTCGTCGACGAGGCGCAGGATACCAATGCCGCGCAGTGGGACATCGTCTTCGCCATGGCGGAGGAATTCTGGGCGGGCGAAGGGCAGCGCGAAGGCCATCCCCGAAGCCTGCTGCGCACGCTCTTCGTGGTGGGCGACTACAAGCAGGCGATCTTCCGCTTCCAGGGCACCAGCCCGGAGAACTTCCGCCGCGCCGCAGATCGCGTGCGCGGGCGGATGGGCGATGCCGCCGATAACGCCGACATGCTGCGCAGCGAAATCGCCGCGCGCCCGCTGCTGGAACTCGGGCTGGACCGCAGTTTCCGCACGGCGCAGCCGGTGCTCGATTTCGTGGACGAGGCCATTGCCGGGATCGGCCACACCCGCTTCGGCCTCGACCGTCCCGCCGAGCGCCACGTCGGGCAGGAGCGACCGGGCTATGTCGCCTTGTGGAAGCCGGTATCCGAACAGATCGGCGAGGACGACGACGAGCCGCTCGAAGACGGCGACGACAACGACGGCCAGCAGCCCAACTGGCTCTCGCGGCCGGACCGTCAGATGGCCGAGCGTATCGCCCAGCAGGTGCGGGAATGGCTCGATCCCTCGGGACCGGGCTTCACCCTCCACAAGGGCCGGCAGCGCCGGGCGGGCGCGGGCGATGTCATGGTGCTGGTGCGCCAGCGCAAGGAACTGGCCGGACTGATCGTCGCGCGGCTTCATGCGGCGGGCGTGCCGGTCGCGGGCGTCGACCGCCTGCGCCTGGGCGCGCCGCTGGCGGTGAAGGACCTGATCGCGGCGCTGCGCTTTGCGGTGCAGCCGCTCGACGACCTTAATCTCGCCGCTCTGCTGGTCTCGCCGCTGGTGGGCTGGAGCCAGGAGCAATTGCTGCGCTTCGGCTACCGCGACAGGCATCGGCGGCTCTGGGAGCATCTGCGCACCCAGTCCGGCCCGGACGTCGGGCCCGTGCTCCAGCAACTGGGCGACCTGCTCACGCGCGCGGACTTTACGCCGCCGCAGGACATGTTGCACTGGCTGCTGGTCGGGCCCTGGCAGGGACGGCGCAAGCTGGTGGCGCGGCTCGGCAGCGAGGCGAACGACCCGATCGACGAACTGGTCAACGCCGCGCAAGCCTATGTCGCCACCGACACGCCCAGCCTTGCGGGCTTCCTTGCCTGGTTCGACGCGGGTGACGGCGAGCTGAAGCGCGAGGCGGATGCCGCATCGGGCCTGGTCCGGGTGATGACCGTCCACGGCTCGAAGGGGCTTCAGGCGCCGATCGTCATTCTGGCCGATGCCACCGGCAACCCGGAGGCCGCGCGCGATCGGGGCTTCGATCTGGCCGACCCGCGCGAGGAACGCCGCAAGGTGCCGCTGCCGCCGCTGTCGAAGGAAGAGAAGGTCGGCCGCATCGCCGCGCAGATCGCCGCCAACCGCGAGGGCGACGAGCAGGAGCACTGGCGCCTCCTCTATGTCGCCATGACCCGCGCGGAGGAAGCGCTGTTCGTGGGCGGGGCGCTCGGAAGGCGGGACAAGGACGGTCCGGCGGAGAAGAGCTGGTACGCCAGCCTGCGCGCCCTGTTCCCGGCCGAAGCGGAGGTCGAGGACGCGATCTGGGGAACGCGCTGCGAGAACGGCCCGGTGCCGGCACCGCTGCCCGCGGAAGTGCGCTCGGTGGAACTGCCCTTGCGCGAACCTTTGCCGCGCTGGCTGGAGCGTGCGCCGCCCGCCGAGC
>NZ_JBJDRF010000110.1:0-4885 GCF_044987305.1 Novosphingobium sp. ZW T3_23 | reverse complement strand
CTCAGGATGGATCGCCTGCGCCTGAGAGGTCCAAACGGTGCAAAAGACGAGTTCCTCCTCGCCGCCACCGCCCAAAACCTTCGCAAGATGGCCAAGCTGATCCCCATGCCAGCCCCAGGCCCCGCATCCGAATAGAAGCTGCCTTTCCCGTTAGCGTGGGCGAATGACGGCAAAGTCCCACGACACGTCGTTCAGGTTCGCGCGTAATTGGGTGAACCTATGGCACCTATTAGCGAGCCGAAATGAGGCGCTCAAGGTCCGCTTCGTCGGCGGGGCAGGGCGGTAGTGGAGGGTCCCGAGCAGATTATGCCACACCCAAGAGTAGGCAGCGCACGACAGCTTCTATCTGAAATCGTCATTCGCGTTTTTGAGGCGGCATGAATGGTGAAAGAGTTAGGTTCAGGCGCGACAAGCGCCCGCTGGCATGAGCGTGGCTTGTAAACGACCTCTACGACCCCGGCTAATTGACCTCAACGACCGGTGAGGACAAAAAAATGTTGAATTTAATCGAGATTATTTCATCGTGGATCGGCACTTTGAAGCTTACAAACCCGTAGGAGTGGGATGCATTGCTACGGCCGGGCCATCACTTCCGGGTCGAGAAGGATATGCCGCAGAATGAAGAGACATTCGTTTGTAGTTCTGGCAGCGGTTCTGGCCGCAGCATGCAACGTCGCGGACAACAATGCCGCGGCTCAGGCATCGCAAGGCGTGGATCGGCCCGCTCCTGCACCCGCCGTTAAAGAGGAGCGCGCGCGCAAGCCTTCCAGGTCGGCGGGGTACGACTGGAGCTTCAGAATCGATGAGGAAGTCAGAAGCCGCCCGGCAATCCTTGCGTATGAACGGAGCAATACCGACGATCAGCGTCTCAACTTCACATGTGAAGAGGGTGGCGCACGGGTTTTTGCCGGCATTGCGGGTGGGCCGGCAAACTTACGCGGGATGACACTGGTTTCGGGTGATCAGAAACTGCAACTTGGCGGCAAGACAGAACAGACCGAAATTCCCGAAATGCCTTCGTTCACCTCTGACGAGATCCCCGGCGACAGCCTTTTCCTGAAGGCTTTCGCAGCTAATGGTTGGGTGATCGTTACGATCGGAGATGCCCCTGTCGACATGGTTGGCAGTTCATCTGGGACAAAAGCGATCTCGGACTTCGTCGCGCATTGTAATGCGGGTTGACAGAAAACTCGGGGCAGATTGGCCCAGCGGCTTCGGCCCGGCGCCGGAAGTGCGTAAGGAGCGTGCCATCATCATGAAAACAGCCGTGGCTGCCGTGACAGCCGTCATTTTCATGGCGTCTTCTGCCCAAGCGGCGACTACCGACGAAGGCTTGTTTGAAGTGAAGGATGTCGAGCGCGATACGGTGCCGGCAGGAACCCCGGCCGCATTCGAGGCCGCATTCGCGCAGAATACCCACGGCGGACCGGGCAGATGGTATGAGGTCGTTTGCGTGATCGATGGAGATAGCGTCACATTCGTACCGCTGACTCTGGTGCCATTGCCAGACGGCATGACGGCACTCGTCAGCACGGGAGCGAGCGACTGCAGCGCCCAGGCCTGTACAGGCCGCAACTCCGTGCATTATCTGGAACGCCACGCCGGGAGTTACAAAGTCGCTGGGGCATGGCTGAACGTCGGCGCGAGAGGGACGATGGGCAATCCCGCACAGCGATGGGGGTGGACCGATGCGATCGGCGCTGGGCCTGTACTCTATACCGAAGGCGGGGGCGTATGGCAGGGCTATGCTTGCTCCTTCGCGACGCTGACCCATCTCACACCCGGAGGGCCGGTCGAGATTGCAACCTTCCCGGTACACTACTCCAACTCCGGCGCGTCGGCGGATGGGCAGAAGTTGGTCGAGGTCGATGGGCGCATCATTTCGGCGCAAAAAGATAAGTCTTTCACGGTCCACTATACCGGTTCGAAGGCTTTCAGTGAACGCTATGTGGTCGGCAGTGATGGCCGCTACGCCGTGGAAGGTGTGACGCACTTTCCCAAGTGCTGATGGACAAGTGGTTTGACTAGGACTTCCCACATTATGCGGCTCGATATCCCACGGAAAGCGTCACTTAACGCGGGCTCAAAGTCCCGATTCCTGCTTGGCTCGCTCGATTATGGCGACGCGCTGCGCACGGTGCCCGGCGAACGCATGGATCAGTAGCGAATGTATCGATCATTCCGCCCCCGATACCGTCATGCCTTTGTGGTTACGCTGTCCTTGTGCCTGTCTATTCCGCATGCGGGCGCAACTGTTGATCGGCGCTCCGAGATACGCAGCCAAATGCTCGCTGCGCCCGGGATGCGCGAAACCTTATTGGAAGCCTACAAAGCTCAGGCGGTGTTGAGCATGCGGCTACAGCGCCTCGTCACAATCGGCCAGATGTGTCGATTACTCGATGACGGTCATGCAGGTACGATCCGGGCCGCGGCGACAAGCGATCTTGAAGAAGCTGCTTTCCTGGTGGCGGACGAGGACAAGGCTATGGCGAATGCCTACCTCATGGGCGTGGAAGCCGGTGCGACCCGCTCCGCCGACGTCTTGGAAGCTATAGACGAAGTATCGTGCAAACGGTTTGCGCAGCCGGGCGGAGCGCTCACGAAGATCATGACCTGGACCGGCGAGCCACAGTATACCGCAGCAGGCACACGTGCCAGTCCGCGAACGATACCGTGACTGGGGCAGGGCACAATTGATGCGCCGATGTGGGCCTGAGAATGAATACCTGCGCCGATTTACCGGCTCGTTAGTGACATGTTGATGATTCCGATTTCCCGGCTGACGATCGCCATAAGCTTAGGCCCATCTTTGTCGGTTGCCGCTTTGGGGCAGGTCACGCAAAGCTGGGTGATAGCTGGCGCCGGGGACAAGCCAAACCGCGACCCCGTTCGTTGTCGATCAACGCTACATCAGCGAGAAATCTGATTTGGTCGGGTTTGGGCAAAGAGCCACCCCCCGAGTAGCAAACGGCCTATCTTAAGGAAATCCGACGCAAGAAGAAGCCCCCGCCCCGGACGGCCTTCCCGCAGATCCAGCGCCAGCAGACCACAGAGGGGTTTTGGCATAATCAGCCGGTCGGTAGCGACACTGCGAATGACGGATCTGTCCCACGACAAGTCGTTCAGGTTCATCCGAACCTTGGTGAACGTAGGGCAGCAATCAGGAAACTGAAACGACGTGCTTAAGGGCAGCTTAGTCGGCGAAGGCTGAGCTAGGGCAGGCGGCGGCCAGCAGGCCGCGACCTAATCCTCGCCGTTCCGAGTTGGCTTCCTGATTGTCGGCCTCGCGGCTTTCGGAGTGGATCCGTCGTGGACTGGCTCCCGTTTTACAGAATCAGTTATTCCGGCGTAGCTAATCGTTCCCGCTGCCCTCCCCGTTATGTGGATGTGCGATAAGCTCGGATATCAAACAGGAAGCGATTGGCAGTCGCTGAGGCTCGTTCGGCCTCTTCTGCCGGGATATCGATTCCGTGCGCGGCCTTGTTGAGACTGTTGACGATGCCGATGAAATCTTTCGTGGAGGGCAGATCGCGCACCCCTTCGTTTAGACGCACCATTTCGCTTAATACTAGTGGGCGGCCGCTTTCGACGCCGTCGCCCTCGATCAGAGCGCGCAGTTCGCGCTCTATATCGATGCGGAGCTTGACGAGCGTCATCATTGGAAATTCGCGGGCCAGGTCTTCGGCGGTTGGCAGCGCAGCCTGAAGGGGGGCAGGGAGGGCCGCCGACAGCTTGTAATCCGCAACTCCCATCGGTTTAATGGAATCCCGCAATGCATATTCCACTACGACGGCGTTCTTGCCTTGGCACAGAATGATACCAATTGTCGGTGCGTCGTCGTCGTGCCGCAGAAGGTCATCTACTGCCGAGAGGTAGAAGTTCATTTTGCCTGCAAACTCAGGCTTGAACTCTTCAATTTTCAGCTCGACCACCACGAAGCATCGCAGCTGCAAATGGTAGAAGAGGAGATCAAGGTAATAATCTTGTTCTGCAACCTCGAGATGGTATTGGCTCCCTACGAATGCGAAGCCTTTGCCGAGTTCGAGAAAGAGCGACCGCAGGTGATCGAGCAGGCTGCGCTCCAGTTCTCGCTCGGAGATGTCCGCGCCAAGACCTAGGAATTCAAAACTGTAGGGATCCTTCATGAGCGCCTGTGCCAGATCCGACTGTGGAGCTGGTAGCGTTCTTGCAAAGTTGGTGATGGCCTTGCCCTGCCGAGCGAAAAGATCGCTGCGGATCTGGTGGGTGAGGACGTTTCGGCTCCAGCCGTTTTCCCGCGCTTGCTTGGCATACCAGATACGCTGATCGGATACCTTGATAGCCTCCATGAGCGTGATCGCATGGCCCCATGGCAATTGTGCAATGACCTGTTGCACGATTTCGCGATCAGGGAACGCCTCGGCCAATGCGCGCATATATTTAAGGTTGCGAGGCGAGAAGCCGGTCATTTCCGGAAAGTCGCGTTTCAGGTCCACCGACAGACGATCGACGATCTTTGCGCCCCAACCGGAAACTCCCTGGCGCTCGAGGATATCTCGGCCGATCCCCCAATAGAGCAAGATCAGCTCCTCGTTGACAGCAACCGCTGCCCGCAGCCGTGCGGTGCGGATCCGAAGCTTCAGGGTGTCGAGAAGCTGGGCGTATTCGGTCGAATCGGCAGGTAATGAAACGAAGCTCATGCTCTCCTACCTAGCAGGAGACTGCCCCCAAGCCATGCCTCTGGATCGAAATTCGTCATACTCGGCCGAGTTTGGAATTGGCTGCGGATTCCGTATGTGGACGGCCCCCTACCTGCAAGAACATTTCGGCAGTATTGATCTGATCGCTTGCATTCGTATGTCCGGCCTGTTGATGCGCTCGCACATGAACGCTGGCCAAGATGGTT
>NZ_JBJDRF010000109.1:0-5165 GCF_044987305.1 Novosphingobium sp. ZW T3_23 | reverse complement strand
TCGAACTCGGCCGTGAAACCTGACAGCGCCAATGGTACTAACGCTCAAGCGTTGGAAGAGTAGGACGTCGCCAGGCATTGAAGCCGGCGTGCCGATAAAAACCCATCACAATGACAAAGGGCACAACAAGTGCCCCAAAAGAGGGCCCTCGCAGGCCCTCTTCGCGTTCCAAAAAACGCAACAAAACGGTGACGCGGGGTGGAGCAGCCCGGTAGCTCGTCAGGCTCATAACCTGAAGGTCGTAGGTTCAAATCCTACCTCCGCAACCAAACACAGTCCCGATCCGAACGTCCCGCTCTGTACGGTACCGTCCATGGGCGACCAATTCCTCAACGATATCAAATAATTTTGGCCATCCCGCGGCGCGACTGAGCGTCCCGCTGTGTCCTGTGCCATGCACCCAAAGCCATTTGGATTGGGGGTATTTTTGGGGGTACCATTTCGGCGATACCCCCAGATGGACACAGGCCGATGCCGCTCACCGAACTCGAGGTCAAATATGCCGCCAAACGCGGCAAACCTTACAAGCTTGCCGATGGCGGCGGACTGCATGTTCTCGTGCAGCCGAACGGCTCCAAGCTGTGGCGGATGAAGTACCGCTTTGCCGGCAAGGAAAAGCTGCTCAGCTTCGGCAAGTACCCGGACGTGTCGTTGGTCGCCGCCCGCGCCAGACGAAATGAAGCGCGCGAGTTGTTGGCCCAAGGCCAGGACCCTGGCGTTCAGCACGCGGCCGAGCGCCAGCACTCCGTGACCTTCGAGATGATGGCGCGCGAATGGCACAGTCGGCGTGAGGAAAGCCTCGACCCTGCGCATGCGCGGCGTCTCCTGTCCCGCTTGGAGCGGGACGCGTTTCCGGCTCTGGGCGCGACACCCATCCGCGAACTTACGGCGCCGGTTATACTCCAGGCGATCCGTACCGTCGAAACGCGCGGTGCGCTGGATGTGAGCCGCCGAGTCCTGCAGTCGATCGGCCAGGTATTCCGCTATGCGATCGCCGAGGGTGCCGCAGAACACGATCCTTCGGCGCATCTCACCGGAGCGCTCAAACCGCGACCCAAGGTGAAGCATATGGCGCGGTTGCCGCTCCAGCGGCTTCCCGAGCTTGTACAGGCGATCCACGCCTACGACGGTGAGGAAGATCCCCGGCGGCGCGAGATCACGCGCGAGGCGCTGTTGTTCACGCTGCTGACATGGGGACGGACGAGAGAGACACGTTTAGCGGCCTGGCACGAGTTCGAGGACCTCGATGGCAAGAATCCGCTATGGCGAATTCCTGGCGAACGGATGAAGAAGAAGCGTGAGCATCTCGTGCCGCTTTCGCAGCAGGTGGTTGAGCTCCTCCGCCGGCGGCTTCGATCGACCAACGGTGAAGGTCTTGTGTTTCCCGGAACCAAGATCGGTAAACCGATCTCTCAGAATACCATGATCTATGCCTGTTATCGGATGGGTTACCGCGGGCGGCAGACCGTACACGGGTTCCGCGGCATGGCGTCGACCTGGGGAAACGAGCAAGAGGTTTATAGTTCCGACTGGATCGAGATGGCGCTTGCGCATGCAGACGACAACGACATTCGCGGGGCCTACAACAGTGCGCTCTATCTCACTCCGCGTCGGCGAATGCTTCAGGATTGGGCGGACGTCGTAACATCTGCAAGTCGGCAGGTTAATGCAGTGACACCGATGTGCCCCCAGTCGAAGATTGCGGCGGATCGCAGCAATGTCATTTCGTTTCCAACCTTGAATTCCGCGGAACGATATGGAGTCATTAACGATCAATTATGATCTGACATCAACCCAGCTTGGCTACAGTATAAGTCCGATCTTTTACAGAACTTCAACTGATAAATGGGCATGCAATAATTGCCGTTATCACATAAGCATATTTGACGCGTTTCGATGACGAAGGTATGTTTCGAGGCCATGGAACCTGGCGAGCCCACCGATCTAAAAGCTTTGAACTCTGGATAGAATGCCGGCGCGGTCCCAGGCGGGCTCGGCGATCTGGCGTGGGCCATCGTCAAGCTGCGCGCCGGCGAACGCGTCACCATCGACGAACCACTCATCGCCGCGTTCCAGGCAGCATCCTCGCCGCATACCCTCCGCGCACTCCGGTCCGATCTCGAGGCCTTCGATCGGTGGTGCCGAGGTACGGGCCGGATCACGCTGCCAGCGACCCCCGAAGTAGTGGCGGACTATCTCGACGCCCGGGCGGGGCAGGGCAGCAAGCCGGCCTCGCTGTCGCGTTACAAGGCCTCGATCGCGAAGGTGCATAAGCTCCTCGGCATCGCCGATCCGACCGCGGCACCACTGCTCAGGTTGCGGCTCGCGGCCATCAACAAGGCCAAGGGCGTGGCCCAGACCCAGGCGCGGCCGCTGCGGTTCAAGGGCCCGGTGCGCGATGTCGCGAGTGAGACACCGCGCGGGCTCAATATCCGGGCGCTGCTCGATAGCTGCCCCGACGATATGCCAGGCCTGCGCGATCGGGCGCTGCTGTCCGTGGCTTACGACACCGGGCTGCGCGCCGCCGAGCTCTGTGCGGTGGCGATCGAGCACCTCACCGAGGCGATCGATCCCGAGGCGCGGCTGCTCAGGATTCCCAAGCACAAAGGCGATCAGCAAGGGGAGGGCGCCACCGCGTTCCTGAGCCCGCGTAGCGTCGCCGCGATCCTGGCGTGGACCGAAGCAGCCGAAATTACCGAGGGCGCCTTGTTCCGGCGGGTGCAAGTGCGGCGCTACAAGGCGCGCCCCGCGGTCAAGGGTCGGCGGATCGAGACTATCTCCGGGCGCGAGGCCTGGGATCTGCGCAAGACCGTGTCCCGGCCGGCGGTGCCGGCGCGGGTGGAATACGATATCGGCGAGAAGCCGCTGCATCCAGGCTCGATCGGTCCGCTTTATCGGGCAATCATCCAGCGCGCTTTCGATCGCGGCGCCCTGCCGGATCTCACGGCGCACGACTTGGGGCGGCTGCTCCAAGGGATCTCGGCGCACTCGACGCGGGTCGGGCTCAATCAGGATCTGTTTGCCAGCGGCGAGGATCTCGCCGGGATCATGGACGCGCTGCGCTGGAAGAGCCCCCGCATGCCGCTTGTCTACAACCGCAACCTCGCCGCCGAACATGGCGCTGCAGGGCGGCTGATGAAGAAGCTGGGCTGATTAAACGACCTAGCGCGGGCATTCGTGCGTCTCAAAAGATCTGCGTGCGGTGCAGGCGAGGATTGCATGGCCAGGGGCGAGTCTGGCTCATGATGGTTTCTGCAAGCTGGTGTTCACGACGCCGAGCAGGGCGCCATCAGGAGAGCGGTCACCCTCAAATTGTGGACAAAAGGCTTCAGAATCGCGTTGCCCCTATACCGCGTCTTGCACCTCGATCCGCATGCGACATGATCCGCTGACGCTGCGTAGCTCGGGTAATCGAGGCCAGCGGTACAAAAATGGACAGGACGAACTTCTTATGAACAACAGCGATCTGGCCGAAGCCATCGCCGCCGATCACGACCTTTCGAAAACCGACGCACGCAAGATCGTCGATGCGGTGTTCGATGCGATCGGCAATGCCGCGGCCAAGGGCGAGGAAATATCTCTCAACGGCTTCGGCAAGTTCAAGGTCAAGGACAGCCCTGAACGCGAGGGCCGTAATCCCGCGACGGGTGAGGCCATGACCATCAAGGCCTCGAAAAAGCTCACGTTCACCGTCGCGAAGGCGGTGAAGGACAAGCTGAACGGGTAAGCCACCGAGGCGTACGGCGCATCGCGGTTCGCGGCGCCGTACGTTGGGGCTAGCCGGAGCGACGCAGCCAAGGTCGGCGGGGTGACGCTACAGATTGTCAGGGACTGGGTGCTGCGCTTCAACGCGCAGGGCCCTGAAGGTCTGGAAACGCGCAAGGCCCCAGGACCAGATACCATCCTCGACGACTGTCATCGGCGCACGTTGGCAGATGCCATTGAGGCTGGCCCCATTCCCGCCGTTCATGGCGTTGTTCGTTGGCGGATCATCGACCTCGTCCAATGGCTATGGGAGGGGTTCGAAATCTCGATCAGCAAGCAGGCGCTGGGGCATGAACTTCGCACCATGGGCTATCGCAAGCTTTCGGCCCGGCCGCGCCATCAGGGGCAGCGCCCTGAAGATATTACCGCTTTTAAAAAGCCTTCCCCGCCCGTCTGGCGCAAATCCGAAGACGCCTGCCCAAAGGCACACCAATAGAGCTCTGGTGGCAGATGCTATGAGGACGGACACCGAGTGAAGGAAGGTTCACTTGTAGCGCGACAAACAGGATGAGTATTCGTGTTGCCTCACGAAGGAACGTTCCCGAACGACGCGACCGTTGCCTCACGTAATTGTTCCTTACAGGCCCTCGCGCATCAATGCCATTGCATGTGACGGATTGCCGTGCAGCTGAGCCGTAGGCGAGGCGGAACGGCAATCCGTCACATGGCCGTAAGGATGGTTTCCGTGTCGGCTGGCGTGGCGCTGGCCTGCCCGGAAGAGTGGCTGAACACCAGCGCTCGCGCGTGTTCGGTGCGCCAGCCTTTCAGACGGCGCTGGATAGTTCGCAGGAGGCCGTCCGGGTAGATGTTCGGCTGCTCGGCTTGCAATTTCTCCAGCAACTCCCGTCCGGTACGCCAAGGCTCGTCTTCGAACCAGGCCTTTAACTGGTCGGTCACTTGAAGCAGTGGATCCGGTCGACGCCGTTCTCGCTTGCGTGGCGCTTTATCAACCGCCGTAGGGCGCGCCTCACCATTGTGCCATAAAACTTTCAGGCTCGAGAGGAACGCCCCCAGCGGAGGGGGGGACGTTTCGGTGGAATCTGCCACGACGACGGCGTCGGCCAGGACCACCAGTTTCTGCTGCGCGGTGCGGATGTCTCGCAGCAGTCGAACGGGATCCAGCCTGGCAGCGAGGTCCCGTAGCCGTTCGCGTGTTTGCTCGCTGGTCCGCGGGTCATCCATGAAACGCTGGAACGGCGTCGCGGAGCGTGATAGCGCTTGTGGACTTTGGCGCCGTCGCGGCGCTTCTCCGCCAACTTGAATGAGGGCTGGATGCGGATTCCGTATGTGGACGGCCCCCTACCTGCAAGAACATTTCGGCAGTATTGATCTGATCGCTTGCATTCGTATGTCCGGCCTGTTGATGCGCTCGCACATGAACGCTGGCCAAGATGGTTTCC
>NZ_JBJDRF010000108.1:0-5901 GCF_044987305.1 Novosphingobium sp. ZW T3_23 | reverse complement strand
GCGCCCATCCCCCCAAAGAGCAACCGCCCTCCCCACCCGTCCATCGAACGAAACTCGCATCGCATCGCGAAATCTGGCGAACGGCGCGCGGTCAGGTCGCGCCCATGACGTTGCGCGGCTCGGCCCCCTTCCCTCGATAAGCGCCGCGCCGGAAGTACGATCACATCGGATTGCCATCCCCCACAGCGGTTGGACGTGTCGTCCATGCCGGTTGGGTTCATTCCTCCCTCGCCCCCTTCCGATAGCGATCGCATCCGACCGAATGAAATGACAAGTCGCCATGGTGCTCCCGATACGCAAGCGTTGGTGGCAGAGGTCAGGCAGACGGGCGAGAGCGCCAGGTCCTCTTGGCCAAATTCGTCAAAAAGGTAGGCCAGAGGATCGGCAATTGCCTGCGTCAAAAGCCTGCCTCCGGGAGGCGCGATCCATGATCGGCGTTCTGTGCGCGCAGTCTGGCAATACCTCGCGCTCAACGTGTTTTCGGAAATCGCGTAAAATGGAATACCTCTAGGCAACCGGCATCGCGTTTCGGCAAATGTCCACGCCGTCGCCATTCCGTCCAATGTGATTCCAAAAACACGTCGATCAGTAGGGGAGCCCGCGCCGGTCGCAAGGTTTCCGCGGCGCACCAGAAGTTTGGCATTTGCCCCGATGCCGAGTGCCCGGCAGCAGAGACGCGCGCGAAGGGAAGGGCGCAGAATGTCTGTCGCAGACGCAAATGGCCAAAATCGACATTCCCGAAAGCACGTTGAGCGAATGACGAGAGATTCCCGAAAACACGTTCGGGACGAACATCTCAGCGATGCGGCGCGCGTCGCAAAAGTCGATGACGTGCGCGACAAACTCCCGCAAATAGGGCGCGCGGCGCACAGTTATCGGGGAAAGCGCGAAGGAGAGGGATTTCGGTTATCCACAGCCACCAGAACGGCCTACGTGGTATCAGAGCCCGTTTCGCGTGTTATCAGAATCGGCCGGGCGTGTTATCGGATCGATAGCCCCGTGTTATCAGATTCTGTCCACAGGCTGCGACTCGCCGAAACCTCGGGCATTTCCGCCGAGCTCGGCACCCCTTAACTCTCTAACTTAAAGATATAACCCCATTAACCGCGCGCCTGCGGCGGATCTTTGAGATTGATTTAAGGGAGAAGGGGAGGGGAGGCCGACCGCAACCACCTGCCCAGCCTGAAACCAAACCCCGCAACCGGCCTAAACCGCCAAGACCGCGAGCCCTGGATGGCAACTCGGACCATTTCGCCCGCCCATCCAATCGCGTCCTCGGCCCAAGCTCCTGAGCCGACCGCAACGTCCACGCCCGCCCCCGCCTGACGTCAGGTTGGCGAATAAACCTGGAAATTCCCTCCCCACGCGTACTCCGCGTTCCCCTATTTCGCGCATCCGGCATAGCTCAGCCAGCGCGCCATCCGGTCTCCAAGCTACCGGGCGGGAATTGAACAACTCAAACGTACACCTTAGTGGCGACTGCCGGAAGCCGGAGACAGGTTCAGAATCTTCGCAGTGCATGATAGCCGCTGAACGGTGCACGATGGATCTGCCAGGCACGGGCAGGGCTGCCGGATTGAGCGGTACTGGCCACCGTTTCCGCGAGGGCATCGAAAGCGAACCCCATCGGCTTCCCAATCTTGCCCAACGGCCAATTTACGCAACCGAGCGCAAACGTAAGGGACAGCTTTCGAAGCCGATACGCCGCTTTCGACGATGCAATCGCTGAAAGGCTCAAGTCGGGATCACATACGTTCGGCATCGAAGGATACATTCGGCGCCAGAACGAGAACAAATCAGGAAATAGCCGGAATTTGCCCTCAGAAGCTCGCTAAGGTGCATCGTGCCCCTTAATGATCCAATTCATCGAAGTCATGTATCGGCTCTCAGTGGCCGCCTGAGAGGACCATATTTTGAGGCAAGTTTGCCCAGCAAGCTTCTACCCATGGCGCTTCGTTTCGGGTCTGGGGGCGCTCCAGGGCGATTTCAGGCATGATGACGCCGTGAGGAGGCGGCCACGCCAAAGTCGCTTTCGCGCTGAAAATCTCGGCGCTTGAAAGAGACTTTCTTCAAGACTAAATTAGGACCGAATTTAGTCCTAAAAGGTGATCGCCTATGCGCCTCTCAACGCAAGTCCGACCCATCAGTTATCTCAAGGCCAACGCGGCTGAGGTACTGACCGATATTGCCGATTCACGCCAGCCCATGGTGATCACGCAGAACGGGGAAGCGAAGGCGGTGCTCCAGGACGTTGCGTCGTTCGAGCGGGCGCAGGAAACCTTGGCGCTGCTCAAGCTGCTGGCGTTAGGGCAACAAGATGTCGACGCAGGACGGACTAAGCCGGCGCGGGTGGTAGCTGAGCGCCTTCGAGCGAAAGCTAATCGTTCCGATGACTGAGGTCTCTTATAATGTTGAGCTAACCCAGGGGGCCGAAGACGATCTCGAAGAAATCCATGATTATCTGGCAGAACTCCGAGGCGCGGACGAAGCGGATGCCTTGCTAGATCAACTTTTGGCCACGATCGAAACCTTGGAGCAGTTTCCGGAGCGGGGCGGTGTCCCAAAGGAACTTGCGGAGCTCGGTTTGCGTGAATTTCGCCAAGTGCTGCTCCTGCATTTTCGGGTGATCTATCGAGTATTTGGAGATCGCGTCGTCATTCTGGTGATTGCCGATGGTCGGCGTGACATGCAGACGTTGCTGGAACGTCGTCTCCTTGGGCGTCCGCACTGATTGCCCCCAAAGGCGCTGCGTTATGCAAGGCTGTCGAATTGGAAAAATCCGCTGATTTGTGCGGGTTTCAGCGGGTCGTCCCACGTGTGGGACAAGCCCTGGCGAAACAGGTCGCGTCCATTGCGCCGTTGTTGCCGCGTTCCCATAACGGGTTTAAGAATGTGGTATGAACGCTCATGGAAGCTGTCACTGCGGCAACGTACAGATGGAACTTGCGCGCGCACCCGAATGGGTCGCAGATTGCAACTGTTCGCTCTGTCGCCGGCTTGCATGGAGGGTTGCATACTACCCTCCTGCCGACGTGCACATTTCCGGCGAGACCACAGCCTACATCTGGGGCGACCGGATGATCGGTATTCATCATTGCCCGGTCTGTGGCTGCGGTACCCACTGGGAGACGCTCGGGGAAGACTTCGGCAAGATGGGCATCAACGCGCGGTTGCTTGACGGCTTCGATGAAGGCGGCATTGAGGTCCGCAAGATCGATAACGCGGATTGAACTCAGCCGCCGTGACCCGCCACGCCTCCCGGTTTCGCGATCGGATGCGATCGATCACGGCTGTAAGAACGGCCAAATGATCGGCCAAAAGACCGCAGAGGGTGGCGGCCTCCGGACCGAAATACCGCATCAAACGTCAGGAAATCTGCCAAGTTGCGGTAAATAGGGCGGCGGTAACGTTGGGCTTGAAAGATCGGCCAAAGCTGCGGCGACGAATGTCGAATCCCCAACCCAGATCGAGCCCGTGCGCATCGACGCGCTGACCGGCGACTTTCGTGACCTGATCGCGGAAATCGGGGCCAAAGCCGAAGCGCTGAGAAGGGCCCTCGATCCGCGGACCTCGCTGCTCACTACCGCGTGCAGGAGACAATCGATCGGGCCGCGGCAGCAGATGAACTTCCCGATCCGGCCGATGCCGATTTTATCCGCCAGCTACACCGCGACTTCTATGTCGGGGCTTCCGAGGCCATGCTTACCGTGCCCGGGCGAGGGCGGGCCTATCTCATGACCGCGGGTGAATGGCGCTCGCGCGACGAGCATGAGGTACAGATTGGCCGGCACCTTCCGCCTTCGTCAGCGCGGGCGGCCGTTTTCATGGCGTACTTCTACGCGCGGTTTGCTTTCGAGCCGAAAGCCGTGATGCGCATGACTGCAGTCGGGGCGGGCAGGGCTAAGCGCATCCTGGCGATGGCCACGGCGCACCACCGGTTCAACTGGATACATCCGTTCCTCGATGGCAATGGCCGGGTCAGCAGATTGATGAGCCATGCCATGGCATAGAAGGCAGGTATGGGCGCCCATGGCGTGTGGTCGGCGTCACGCGGATTGGCGCGAGGTCTGGGGCAGGGGGAAGAGGGGCGAGCGGAGTATCGCAAGTACATGGCCTGGGCCGATGCGCCGCGGCAGGGTGATCGCGATGGCCGAGGCAATCTCTCCGAACAGCACCTCGTCGGTTTTGCCGAGTGGTTCCTCAAAGTGTGCCTCGACCAGATCGACTACATGTCGGCGCTGTTCGACCTCCAAGCTCTCTCGAGACGGCTCGGGCGTCACGTCAGAATTTCGGTGCGCTATCGCCGAAGGGCAATTGGTTGCTGCAGGAAGCGCTGGTTCGGGGGCAGTTCGAGCGGACTGCTGGCCCCGGATATGCCTAAGGTGTCCGTATCGCTGCGCTTTCCCAGCGACACGCAGGATACCATGTTTCCGCGGCTGTTCGCTTAGGCGGCGGACGCCGGGACCAGCGCGGCAGAGCCCCAGCAGCCGGTTGATCGTTGGCGCTCGGAGATCCTGAGAGGAGAGGTTAGCTGAAGCCGCGGGATTAACGATGCATTGCTGTGCTTAGCAGTGCTAACGGCGCATCGACATGCGAACAAAACGAGAAATAGCTCTATTTTCGATTTTAAGGCATCTTGGAGCGGCTTGACCCTGCAGATGATGATTTGTCCGCCGCTGTCCAATTTCACGCCTGCAGCGGGGGTTTGCGGAGGCGTTTTTTCAACTTTCAAAATGGGCGCTTTTGCTGATTTGATACTCTTTGCCCGAGGTCGACTGCTTCGTTGCGATGATTGCCACCATCCAGCTCGATATATGCCTAAGCATATGTATCCCGGGAGATATCTGCGATCACATATTAATGGCCTTTGCTCGGAAGTGATTCATTAATCGGCCAGAGTGGACGATGGGGGTTGAGGCGGAGTGTCCTAGGGGAAGCTGCTATGTTGGTGGAGGGAAGTCGCCATAAGGCCGCTGAAATTGCTTTGCTAATTATCCATTATTACTGTCGCATCGATCCCGGCCCTTTTCGCAATGAAAGGGCATGCACTCGAAGGCAGAAACAAGCCCGAGGATGCTTATGACATCTACTATTCGGCCAGAAACTATCCCGGCGGGATAGCAGCGCTTGTCGAGGAAAGCGCATTTGAAGGTTATCGCAAAATCGCAGAAAAGTTCCGCTCCTTTGACGATTTCGGCCCCTATAGCATGCGTAGGTTTGTGGAGGGGACAGACATTTTGGAAGACCGAACGGCTGAGGAGTGGCAACAGGATGCCTTCGGTCAGGTTATTACTTGGTTGGAGGCACTCGGGGGCCAAGATGAGGCAGAATCAGTCACCGAACTGTGATTTCTCGCCGAAAATAGACGCGTTATTAGATTATTTTTTTAGCCTCAACTCTAGTGCGAAGAGCGGGCGTTGAGCTTCGAATGGAGCTTGACCGCGCCTTGTGGAGACATTCCCAAAAGCCGTGCGATCGCCGGCACCCGGAGATCCGGATAGGCAAGTTGCAGCCGCGCGAGCAGGGGGGCTTTGCTGCGCTTGGTGACTTTGAGATCGGCGGTGATCCGCAGCAGCGCGCGCTCGAGCCGGTCGAGTTCGGCCAGCCCTAAACGAGCCATATCGAGGGTTCGGCCGCGCAGGGCATCGGCAAGTACGCGCGGATCTTCCGGTAGAAATCGCGGCAGGCCCGCCAGGCAGGGCAGGGGGCGCAAGGTGAGCCCGGCCGTGATGTAGGCGCGCGGCAACAAGGTGCCCAGAATCCAGATGGTGTCGAAGCTGCGCGGATCGATGTCGAGGCGGCGGCCGTCAGCGGTCAGCACGCTGCGCCCGGCGCCGGCGTGCAGCCCGAGGTCGTTGTGCACGGCGATCAGCCGCTCGGCCAAGGGGAGGAATCCGGGGG
>NZ_JBJDRF010000107.1:0-6439 GCF_044987305.1 Novosphingobium sp. ZW T3_23 | reverse complement strand
ATATCTCTCCGCGCAGACACTGCGGAGATTGTCGCATTATCCAGGCTACTCATCAGTCCCTCCTCATTCAGGAGGGGGGCCCAGTTCTATTTGTCGCTACCGGCCCAGTTTTGCATGGCGCCTGACAGAAGGATCGTGAAGATGGCCTGACAGTCTATCGGCGTCTGGAAAGCCCGGGCAAAAAAATGGCACTTGCTGCCGGTGTCTTTATTGTGGCTCCAGACGTGCGGATGTCCATCTTGGCCACGGGACTATCTCGTGAGACCGTATACGTTTACGCAGACTGATCAGAACACCGTAAAATCCTACTTGCAAACGGGGCGGGCCATACGTTTTTTGCGCGTCATGCCCCGGCGCACGAAGAACCGGTGGAGTCCTGCTACCGAGACGATCAGACCGTCTTCGGCCAACACCACCCGCAGTTCTTCCAGTGAAATGTCCTTCCGTGCCTCCCAGACGGAGAGGACTTCTGCCGCTCGCTCCTCGACCCGACGCGAACGCACGTCACCGCCTTGCGGCTTGGCGGCAAAGGCGCCCGTGTCGCGCCGAAGTGCATGCCAACGGATCGCAGTCGAGGGGGCAACGCCAAATCGCGCCGCCGCCGCCCGACAGCTCGTTCCGTTATCAATCGCTGCCAAAAGCCGCGAGCGCAAATCCATCGAAAGCGGGTGACCCATTCATGCCAGCCTCCTTCACCAGCAAGGATTATGAATCACAACACGCTATCGTAAGGAATCCCTGCCGATTCATACCGGTCGAAATTCGCTCTAAGCATACGAAATTGAGACATTGAAGAACCCGCAGGCGGCTTGCGCTGCAAGGCGCCTGGAGCAGCAATGCTTGGGAGATCGTGGAGGCGCTGGCTGCATAATGGCCCCCGCTCATGAAGGCACGCCGTAGCTACGCATCAATTGACAAACTTTGCCAATCTTTGCTATCCCCTTGGTCTTGGAGATTGCCATGGCTACGATGAACGTTTCACTGCCCGACGTTATGAAGCAATGGGTGGAAGCGCAAGCTGACACCGGTAGATATAGCAATGCCAGCGACTATGTGCGCGACCTTATCCGCCGGGATCAGGAACGCGCCGATAAGGTTGCCGCCATGCAGCGCCTGGTCGATGAAGCCCGAGCTAGCGGTCTGAGTGATGAGACGATGGCGGACATCCGGACGCGGGCAATCAGCCAAGCAGGCTTGTAAGCCTGACCGTGCCCCGCTTCCGCTTAACGCGCGCCGCAGCCGATGATCTGACTGCGATCTTTCAAGAAGGCATCGAGCAGTTCGGCCTGCCTCAGGCTGATGCTTATCACGAGGGGCTGAACGCGATTTTCGCGTTTCTCTCAGACTATCCCAATGCAGCTCGATTGCGCGAAGAGATTTCGCCGCCTGTCCGCGTGCATCCCTACAAGGCCCACCTCGTGATTTATGACGTGGAAGATGACGACGAGGTCATCATTCTGCGTGTACGGCATGGTCGGGAAGATTGGATATCCTCGAATTACAACGGCTAGCCGTGGCGAGATGAGGGCATGCAGCCAAGTCGCAGAGATCCCCGACCCACTTGGCACTTCTATGTACGATAAGATTTCTGGATGCGACCAGGTTCAGCCATTCCGTCGCAAGCGTTTAAACGACCGCTTACGTTTAAATCGGCCGCTCGTGCATCGCGGCCACAGGTGTGCTCATATTCTCGTGCCCCGGCGCCGCGTAATGAGGTCGGACGGCTGGCTCAGAGGTTTCCTGAACGAGAGCGACGCCGCGACATAGGCAAATAAGAACCCGGCAGCCATACTTGCGACTGGCGGGGGTCATGTAGCCTTCCTCCAGTAGCCGGCTCATCTTCGCCACCAGCACGGCGTCGTCGTCGTGATCGCCGTCCGGCTCGACCGCTGCTAGGGGTGCGTGCTCCTCGCAATTCGTCGCATGGTCGCGCAGGAGATAGAGGCGGATGGAGCTGCCCCCGCCGATCTCGCTGTGGATGTTCACAAAGCCGCTCGACTAACGGGCAAAGCCTTACATCATCGACAGACCCGACCCCGTACCTCGCCCGATCGGCTTGATAGTGAAAAGTGGGCGAAGGTCATGGCGATGATGTCGGGCGTCATGCCCGTGCCGGTGTCGGTGACTGTCACGGTCACTTATTGCCCGGGCTCGGCAAAGCCTCGCGTTGGTGTGTTCATGCCGAAAATTCGCTCACCCATCCAGAGGCACCTTGTCCGAAGGGCCCTCCGGTGGAATCGGAAACGAAGCACCGTATCGAGCCATTGCCCGCATGTCCGCCAGCGCGAGCAAATACGACAAAACGGATTCCGCACCGCGATTGTCATTGGCCCGGTCATGGTGCAGCCCGTCGCGGCAGCTTCCGCTATCGACATCGACCAGCGATACAGCCAGATCATTCTCACCCAGGAACCACGTAAAGGCCTGATGCGCCGCCGATGACCAGAGGCCATCCGGATCATGCTGCCGCGCCGCAAGGCAGGCGGCCACCGTGGCGCAAGCTTCCAGCGGCTGCTGATCGAAGGGCAGCGGCGTGCGCTGGGCCAGCGCGAAGCCGTGTGACCCGATCGGACGGAAATGCCCCGCAGGCGCGGTCTGCATCTCCAGCAGCCAGCGCAAGCTTTCAAGGCCGGCGGTCAGCATGTCAGCGTCGCCGATGCGCCCGCCGGTCAGGATCAAGGCTTCGCACAGGCGCGCGTTGTCATAGGTCAGGCGGCTTTCGAACCACGGCCATGGACCGGTCGCGGTGTCGCGCAGCAGGGCGTGCAGACGCTCGGCTAGACAATGGCGTATCGCTTCGGCCTGGCTATCATGAGGGCGCGTTGGGCAATAGGCATCAAGCCCCAGCAAGGCAAAGGCCCAACTGCGCGGCGCGGTAAACTCGAGCACATTCGGCAAGGCCTCGACAAACAGGTCGGTGGCCCAGGCGTTCAAAGCCGGATCCGGCAAGGCCGTGCAGACACCCAGCGCCCAAAGCGTGCGCCCATGGCTGTCCTGCGATCCGGCAGGTTCCAGCCACCGCCGGTCGAAGCTCATGAAATTGCGGAAACGGCGATTGTCCGGGTTCCAGGCATGCTGGACGAAGCTGGCGAAATGGGCGGCCCACGCAAAACCCGCGTCGAGCCGATTGTCCGGCTTGATGCAAAGGAGCAACGCGCGGGCATTGTCATCGACGCAATAGCCATGGCGGCGATCCGGAATCGAGCGGATAGCGTGCTGGAACAGTCCGGTATCGTCACACATCACCTTGAAATGCTGGTTCGATGTGGCAGGCAAGGACAGATGTGGTGGGGCCATCGGCGCAGGATACTCCGCCCGCAACCGCATGCTGACCGGCGAGCGCAAGGCCTCACGAAAGGCATCCACATAGCGCTGCGCCACCTGAGCCCAGACCATCGGGCGGCTGGCGGCATAGGCGCTTGTGGCCATGGCCTGCCGCGCCGGGCCATCGACCAGCAGATCAGCAACGGCGGACCCCATCTTCACGCCGTCGCCTAAGGGCACCAGCACGCCCGTCCCGTCGCCCAGCAATTCGGTGGCGTGCCAATAAGGCGTGGAGACCACCGGCCGGCCCAACCCATGGGCATAGGCCAGCGTACCGGAGGTCATTTGCGCTTCATCGGGATAGGGCGTGACGTAAACGTCGCACATGGCGATGTGATCGAGCAATTCGGGTCGCTCGGCAAAGCGGTTGAGGAAGACGACATGGTTGCCCAGCCCCAACGCCTCGACCCGGTCCATCAGGCTGAGGCGATAGGTCTCTCCGGCATCGCGCAGCAGATGAGGATGGGTCGCGCCCATTACGACATACACCGCATCGGGGCAGCGCGCCACGATGGCAGGCATCGCCTCGATCATCGTCTCGATGCCCTTGTTGGGGCTGATCAGACCAAAGGTGAGAATGACCTGACGTGCCGCAAAACCAAGGCGCTGGCGCGCTGCATCGCTGGTGACGAAGGGTTCATCGGGGATGCCGTGAGGGATGACGCGGATCTTGCCCGGATCGGTGCCATAGGTTTCGATCAGGATCGCGCGCCCCTTTTGCGCCATCACGATGACCCGCGCCGATGCGGCCAGAATGGCCTCCATCACCGCGCGCTGGGCTGGGCTGGGGCGGTCGAGTACGGTGTGCAACGTAGTGACCAGCGGCATAGTCAGGCCCGCGATGAGATCCAGGACCAGGCATCCTGCTTCGCCGCCGAAGATGCCGAATTCATGCTGGAGGCAGGCCACATCATAGCCGGCCGCATTGATGGCATCGGCTGCGGCGCGATAATGAGCCGGATCGTTCTGATCGATGCTGCGCGCCACATTGGCGGGCCACAGATAGTCGGCCCCCGGATCGCGCATCGCCAGAATGGCGCTACCGGCAATCTCCGGCAGGTCGCTGACCGCCAGTTCCAGATCGGTGGTGAAGGTGGCGATGCCGCAGCGTCGCGGCAGCGCATTTCCGATGAAGGCAATGCGCAGATCCTTGCGCAATTCCGTAGTCAGGGCCTTGTCTTAGAGCTTGCCTTTCGGTTTCTGGATCAGCGTGGCCACCGGCGCGTTTGGCAAGGCAGCAACCGGCGGCCCCTTGGGCTTGGAGGCCTTGGGCTTGCGGATTTCGCGATTGCTGCGTTTTTGTGCCTTGGCCATACTAGCGGGTTCCTGTCTGCAAAGAGGGGGTAGCAGCGGCGCGGGGCATTTGGCCCGCCTTGTCAGCGCTGCTCCGTCTCGAGGGATCGTAAGGGCGGTGCGGATAGGGATAGGCACGCAGCAATTGCGACGCATCGGCCAATTGCTGGCGGTGGCGTTGCATCTGAACCGGGTTGCCCAAAGTATTGCAGCCAATCAGCGCAATCTGTTCATCGAAAAGGATCTGGTTGAGGCACATAAAGCGCACTCCTGCTTCAAGCGGGGGCGCAGTCGGTCCCTCGGTCACATGTGGCTTGGATTAAGATCAAGTGATAAATCTCTCTAACCTCCTTTTGAACTTTTGTCCCATCAATTCGGCATAATTTTACAAGCTCTAGAAATATTCTTTCCATACCATATGCTTCACCGGTGCAGCATGCTAAAGGCAGTCACACCTTCTCCTCAGAGACAAGGCATTCCCGCTCTTACCAAGCCCTTTCCTTTGCGTGCAGGAGCGATCAAGATGCTGATCCGCGCTGGATATGACATCGCCTTCGAAGCCGATCTGCCCACCCCGATGCTGGCCGCGCTCAGCATCCATCCCTCGCGCAACCGCGATCTGCGCAGCGTACAGCGGATCACCACCGTGCCCGAAGTGCCGGTGTATGATTACATCGACGGCTTCGGCAACGTCTGCACACGGCTGACCATGCCCGCGGGCGGCATTACCTTGTCGTGCAGCTCACTATCGAGGACGCCTGAACGCCCGATGTGGTCGTTCCCGACGCCCGTGCCCTAGTTGTGGGCGATCTGCCGGACGAGATCATGGTCTATCTGCTGGGCAGCCGCTATTGCGAGACGGACAGGCTGGTCGACATCGCCTGGCCGCTGTTCAGCAAGATCACGCCTGGCTGGGCGCAGGTGCAAGCCATTGTCGCGTATACGCATCAGCGCATCACCTTCAGCTACCAGCATGCCCGCCCCACCAAGACCGCCTTCGACGCCTGGCAGGAACAGACGGGCGTGTGCCGCGACTATGCCCATCTGGCGATTGCGCTGTGCCGCTGCATGAACATCCCCGCCCGCTATTGCACCGGCTATCTGGGCGACATGGACCTGCCCGCCGTGGTGGGGGACATGGATTTCTCCGCATGGTTCGAGGTGTTTCTGGCTGGGCGCTGGTACGTATTCGACGCCCGCCACAACTATCCCCGCGCCGGACACATCCTAATGGCGCGTGGACGCGACGCTGCCGATGCGGCGCTCGTCACCACTTTCGGCCTGGCCAAGCTGTCACGCTTCCAGGTCTACACCGATGAAGAGGCGAACAACCGCAGCTTCCTCCTTCCCGCAAGGATCTGACATGACACTTTCAGCCGCATTCTGCCGCTATCAGGAAGCTGTCCAGCTTCGGCGCGCCGCCAGCGAACCCCTCGCAAATGTTCGCATCATCGCGCGGGCCGCCGCCAAGGCATGGAACACGGAAGCCGTATGGGCGGAAAGCCGTGAAAGCGGCCATGTCACCGCGCCGCGCCTGCGTCTGAGCGCTCAAGAGCAGGAGGGAGACAGGCAGGAGAGAGTATCTTTCAGCGAGAACCCGGATCGCGGCTTCCCCGATTGCTAGAGTCGGTAATGGGCCGGCGCCCAGCTTTGCGTAGGCGGTTTCACTTGGCCACAAGCCGGGGTGGCAGCTTTTCGAGCTGATTGTGTTGAAAAACTCGGCCTTGCAATGGTGCTAAAGTATTGATTCTATATCTCCGCAGGCAAGCGGAGATGTGGGGATGATGGGGGAGAGGACAGTGGCGCAAGAGGCGCTGTTCTA
>NZ_JBJDRF010000106.1:0-6691 GCF_044987305.1 Novosphingobium sp. ZW T3_23 | reverse complement strand
ATGGCAATGCCAATCCCGCGCTGACCTACACTCTGGGCGGCGACGGCCTCGTCAATGGCGATACCCTGAGCGGCGCGCTGGCAACTGCGGCAACCGCCACCAGCAATGTCGGCGCCTATGGCATCACTCAGGGTACTCTCGCGGCTGGCGGCAACTATGCCCTCACCTTCACCGGCGCCGACCTCACCGTTACCCCGCGCGGTCTCACCGTCACGGCTGACGCGCTCTCGCGCCTCTATGGCAATGCCAATCCCGCGCTGACCTACACTCTGGGCGGCGACGGCCTCGTCAATGGCGATACCCTGAGCGGCGCGCTGGCCACTGCGGCAACCACCACCAGCAACGTCGGCACCTATGGCATCACCCAGGGCTCCCTCGCGGCTGGCGGCAACTATGCCCTCACCTTCACCGGCGCCGACCTCTCCGTCACCCCGCGCGGCCTCACCATCTCCGCCAATGCGCTTTCGCGCCTCTATGGCAATGCCAATCCGGCGCTGACCTACTCCGTGGGTGGCGACGGCCTCGTCAACGGCGATACCCTGAGCGGCGCGCTCGCCACTGCAGCAACCGCCACCAGCAATGTCGGCGCCTATGGCATCACCCAGGGCTCCCTCGCAGCCGGCGGCAACTATGCCCTCACCTTCACCGGCGCCGACCTCACCGTCACGCCGCGATCACCGGAAAGCACTGCAGGCAACCTTCTGCCTTACATATTCACACCGAACCTGCGTCCAGTGGTCAATAGCGTCAGTCTCAACCCTGTGATGGATAGCGAACCCGACTCATCAATCACCTTGGTCTCCTGCCAAATGCAGGGCGGCGTTCCATGTGCTAAACACTAACCGGTATGGGGAGCGCCTGCGCTCCCCTGCCCCTTTTTGCAGGACACTCATCCGAACTCAGGTCGACAGATGGCTCAGTCCGATAGCGGCAGGCTGGTGGCGACGGCGATGCCGCCATTCGGGGCGGTACGCCAGAAACATTGGAGAACGTGGAGCTTGATATCTAAGGCGGGCCGTTGATCGCTAAAACGCCGCCCACCCCATAGGGGAGGACGGCGTTCAAGTGTAATCTGCCGCAAATTAGCGCGCGCGATTTCTCTGAAAGAAGTTCACGATCGCAAGAAGAATGACCGCGCCTACGAACGCGATGATCAGACCGGTCAGCGAAAACTGCTGTACGCTACCGCGAACACCAAGCAGCGGACCCGACAGAGCGTTGCCAATGACGGAGCCGACGCAGCCGACGACGATGTTGAGGAAGATTCCCATCGAAGCGTCGCGCTTCATGACCATGCTCGCAAGCCACCCTGCGATACCGCCTACGATAAGCGCAATTATCCAACCCATGTTTGTCTCCGAGCCAAAATAGTATGTTCAAAATCCCGGCATAGTCCGGGGGGATGTGTCAGCGAGGCCGAATGGCTTCGCGCTGGTCGTAGCGCTTCTTGAGGGCGTAGCCGCCGACAGCCGCTGCGACCATTCCCACCGGCCCTAGCCGGCTCAGGACCTTGGCTGCGCCAATGCCCAGCAGCGCGCCGCGAGTACCGCCAGTACCGCTGACGTCCTGGTAAAGGCGCTTGCCAGCGATAGCGCCGATAACTTTTCCGATCATGCCAGTCTCCTTAATGGTACAAAAACGAGATGCTGGGCGATTGTTCCTGTCACTGCCGATTCTCGCATGACGCGATGCGATTCCTCTCCATCCTATTCAGACGGGCAAGCGCAGTTTCTTGAGCGAAAGATATCGGGCTGATGATTTTCCAGCGACGGTCGGCAGCAGGTCCAGATTGGCGCTAAAGCCATTTGTTTCGCAAACGCACGAGGGCAATTATCGCCTCAGCTGCGATGCACAGCCAAGAAAATTGACGATTTCTCTACGGCGCTGTCGTTCGTCAGCGAACTCGCCATCGATCCCGATACTCCAACGGAGCGCCCGATCGGTGGGATTCTTGTGAAGTGCCTCGATTTCATCGGCTCGCGACAACACTTGCTCCTTCGCGTTGGCGAGACCTGCTTCCAGCAAATCGTCAGCTTGTGCGCGCAATGCCACCGCGATCTCGCCTAGAGCGAGCTCAGGATGATACTGCACACCCCAGAAAATACCTTTGTCGTACTTTATCTCGGCAGCTTGGATCCTGGTCGCTCCATTAGAAGCCAACAAAGTCCCACCACATGGCAACTCTTCCACTTCATCGCCGTGGATGGCCGGCGCATCCCAACTGCCAGGACGGCCTGCAAGAAGAGGATGTTTTCGGCCAGCTTGGGTCGCACTGATACGACGCGCGATACCGGCTTCCATACGCTCCGGCATTCGTCGCACTTTCCCGCCTGCCGCGGCCGCCGCAACCTGTAGGCCTGCGCATGAACCGAATGACGGCACACCAGAGGCAAAAACCGCGCGCATGAAGTCAAGCTGACGATCGACCTCGGCAGTCTCATGATAAACATGCATGGGCGAGCCGGTAATGAAAACGGCATCATAATCAGCTATTTCATTCGGCCTGAACCGCCGAGAGTCCGCGTCTGCTGGAGATGCGATGTCGATCCGCGCGCCGGGCTGAAGCTGCTCGAGAGTTGCTTTGTATGTCTCTCCGGCACTCTTTCCGGCCCGCTCGCGACGCTTTTCTCGCTCCTCAGGAAGTTCACTTTGAGCAACAAGATACGAAGTCATCAAAATCTTTCATTTGCAGGCAAACATCGAGACGTTTGCGGCGGCTGTTCGGCTTCGATAACCAATGAATAACGTTTGCGTTGCGTCAGAGAGACACATGAACGATGGCCCTCTCCAACCTGATGATGGATTACATCTCCGCAAAGCAGGCAGCCGCTACTCGTTTCGTGAACGGCGTGCATAGGCCGGTAGCCGTCACTAATCGCCAGCGGCCCAAGCCACTCCACGACGAGTTTCACAGTGGCGCGATAATGAACATGCGACATGAATTCCGACAGCACGATGAAGGCGAGATGGGCTTTAAGGTGGGCATCGTCTGGAGGTCCTGCGCCCAATCGGGATACCGGTTGGCGGGACGGGGAACCGCCCCGATTCCCCGATCGCGCCGTCATCCAAGCCCTGCAGCATTTCCCACCCGGCATATCTGACCCTGTAAAATCCGACCCAAGGCATTCAGATTTCACATGTTCGCAATCAAAACATTTAATTCGCGAATGTATCCCGCTGAATCTATTTTCTGCGTGTTCTGGAGGGCGCTCATTTCGCCGTTTCCTACCAACCTCAGCAAGGATCCCGATCATGAAGATCACTGCCCTGGCACTGCTGCTTGCCACCATCGCAGCGCCTGCCGCTGCTGCCGATATTTCGACCCATATCCTTGATTTGGCTCAGGGGGTGGGCGGCAAAGCGGTCCCTGTAGTTCTCTCCAAGCGCAGCGCAGCAGGTAGCTGGGAGAAAATCGGCACCGAAGTAACCGACTCCAACGGCCGCGTTCGCTCCTTCGGTTCCGCCAATGCGTTTGATGTCGGAGTTTACAGGCTGGAATTCGACATGTCGGATTACCCAAACGCCGAAGCATCGCCATTCTTCCCGGAGATTACAGTGACTTTCCAGGTGACTGACAAGGCGGGGCACTATCACGTGCCGGTAGTCGTCAGTCCGTACGGCTATTCGACATATCGAGGTAATTAGAAACGCCTCGATCTTCTTTCCATCGCGGCCAGATAAAGTCTGTCGACGAAAAAGGAGGCCCGTCCCCTCTGCAACCGCGATCTCAGCCAAGTCGCGGGCCATCTGCCGCCGGGGGCCGCACGCCGTTCGAAACCGGATCGGAAGTGTGTTTTAACGTTGGCAGGCAGGCACGACTCCGGGCAATCTAGAAGATTGACAACCAAAAGCGCCGAGGCGCCGTCGCCACATAGCCGGGGTAGAGTCAATGCTGACGGATGAAGACGAGAAGTGGATGCGCCGGGCGTTAGAAATCGCGCGAGCCAAAGGCACTGACCCGGCTAGCTCGCCGCTCGGTTCTGTCATCGTTCTCGACGGTGAAATGATAGGCGGCGAACGCAATCAGACCCAAGAATTGCCGGACGCCACGGCGCATGCCGAGATGATGGCCATTCGTCGAGCCTGCGAAGACACCGGCGAAATGGAACTGCGCGGCGCCACGCTTTACTCCACGTTGCAGCCATGCGGTATGTGTACCATGGCCTCCATATGGTCGAAGGTCACGCGTGTCATATATGGCGCTGGCCGCGAGGACGTGCACGCCATGTATTTTGAGGCAAAACACATCGATACGCTCGACTTCATCAAGGAAGCATACCGTGACGATATCGAGATCGTCGGGGGCTGCCTGCGTGAAGAGTGTGCCGCGCTATACTATCCCCCCGACGCGGACTTGTCAGAGGAGCAACAGGCCAATCTTTGACCGCAAGCCCGATCGCACTGTCAGGACCCACTGCTGGCGTTATCTCTGAAATAGGTTTGCCCGGTAATAGAAAAGCCAGCGGCACCGCCGCTGTCCCCCATATGGCCTTCACCTGCATCCTCGTCCAGGGACCGGTCACACTCTTCGATCCCAAAGGTAAGAGCGTAGCGGCCTATCCTGCGCGCCCCTGAACCAAACGCCCCGCCGTCCGTTGTTGCAATGCAGCAAGACGGAGGCCCTTATGGCATCGGTGATCGAGAGCGAAATGGCGTTTTGGATGTGGCCGCAGATCGCGGTGAAGCTTGCCAGCGACTGGATGGAGACCATGACTAGCGCGCAAAGCGTCATAAGTGCGCGAATGCCGCTGATCGCCGCAGCTTGGGCCGATCCACAGTCTGCAAACCATCGCGAACTCACACGCATGGTGACGGAGAAATCCGCCGTGTTCGGCCAGTCGCAGCGAGCGATATCTTCGGCGCAGGATAAAATTTGGCAGGCGAGCGAAGCCAATGCGCACGCTCTTGGCCGGTTATCGGGCGGCGGCTGGCTCGGCATGGGCGAATGGGCTCGGATGTTCGAGCGGAACCTCGAAATCGCAAGCACACTTGCATCGCTGCCGACCGCAGCGCTCGCACCAGTGCATGCCAAGGCCACTGCGAATGCCCGAAGGCTTAGAAGACCCTAGCAGAGCAGTGCCGCCAGATCAGATCGACAGGCGCGCGCGGTCGTCGTCGCTGAGCTTGCCTGCGAGGCCGGGTACCTCGTCGAGCTGCCGCAATGCATCGAACCGCCCCCGTTCCTCGCGGTAACGCACGATCTCGAAGCCATGTCCGGCCAAAGCCGGCAAGGCGTCGATCTCTTCAGCGGTTGCATTGTTGATGCAGAGTTTGCTGGCCGTCATTATACTTACCCTCGCCGAATGCAGTGGTTTTCCGGTTGATCAGCGCTTATCCCGTAAGGCGTTTAGCAGCGCCAAACCGACGACGCCGATTAGGGCGGCTGCGGCGTAGGGACGCTCGCGGGTGAAGCGGCGGGCTTTGTGCAGTAACGGCCCGCCGTCGGTCCCGATTGCGTCCTTCGCGTCACCGAACAGTTTTTGCGCCTTGCCACTCAGCTGATCGACCAGCCCCTCGCCTTGCAGCGAGTGGTCGCCCATTACGTCGCCTACAGCTTTTTTCACCTTTCCGACGATGTCACGGCCTTCTCCAGCCAAAATGTCCTCGCTCATCACGCATTCTCCGCAAATTACTGAAACCGGATCTGCCTGAAACGTGTCGAGGTTCACTAGGTGCCCAGGCTTGCCGGATTGTAGGCTCATTTTGCTCGATCTGCTTTCCCGCATCTGCGGGAACATCGCAGACTATCCAGGACACGAGGATGCAAGGAGGCGATCGAGGAACGGTGAACTGAGTGCTCAGCTTCGCGAATTGCAGCATCGCGGCGAGGGATGGTGCCCGCCTGCAGAGAAAATAGGCTGTCGAAACCTGCTGCGTTCAGGGTTTCCGAGCTTCTTTTTGGAATATTGAGGAGGCGAGGCCTGGAGCGGATGAGGGGAATCGAACCCCCGTATTCAGCTTGGGAAGCTGCTGCTCTACCATTGAGCTACATCCGCGTTTCAGGAGCTTACCCTGAATTATGCCCGCCGTATTCCAGAGCGCTTTAAGCGAGACTTGGCCTAGTGCCATGCGGCTAGCTCAAACGTCAATCCGCATTTTCATCTCGCCCACTGTTCCGATTCACAAAGCGCACCAGGGCGCACTGCATTTTGCCTTAGAACGCCCTCCCAACTGGGAAGGCTTCATGGAGAGTATCTCACTTTCTAGCGGGAACGACAGCAAACTCAGACGAATGGTCGGATGATCCATCGGGCTGGGGGTCGAGAGGCGCGCCCCAAGGTCAACGCAATTCGTGAGCACGGGGATCAGTCCGGTTAAAGCCGTTGGAGCAAGGGCAAGCGTATCAGGGCATAGACGCCGGGCTGATGGCGCGCTGCACCGTCAAGGACGTACCCCTGGAAACCACGGCGGACATCGTCACGAGCCGCGGGATCTACAAAGAGGGGTTCGAGAAGTGCGCCGCGAAGGTCGACGCGATCCCGGAACACGATGCTGAAGCCAGGGTACGAGCGTCGAAAACCGATAAGCTCGGCTTCTAGAATTTGTCACAATTCTAGGTTATGCTATTGCGCGTCAATCAGGATGAGTATTGCGCGTCAATCAGGATGAGAATGTGATTGTCGCGGCGCGTCATTCAGTGCCGATTTTAATTGTCGCTGGCAAGGACCTCGGTCTCATCTTGATTGTCGCG
>NZ_JBJDRF010000105.1:0-7707 GCF_044987305.1 Novosphingobium sp. ZW T3_23 | reverse complement strand
GTTCCGGCCGGCAGCGTGGTGGGCGCCGCCACCGCCCGGCCGGAACGCCGCGTGCTGGGCGCGGTCGTGGCGGCGGGAGGGGCTTTGGCCGGCGCCTATCTCAGCTATCGCGTCCGCAAACGGCTGGCATCGACATTCGGTCGCGATCGCCCGGTGGGCCTGGCGGAAGACGCCTTGTCGCTTGCCGGCTCCCTGGCGCTTGCCGCCTATGCCGCCATGCGCAGGAGCGAAGCCGCATCGCCTGCATCTCCGTCGGCCACCGCGCAGGTTCCGGTCGGTCGGGTCTTGCCTGTCGGCTGAGCGTTCGGCTGCCACCCCTGCGCGCCCGGACCAAGATGCGCAAACGCTTGCCAAAATGGGCCGATTGCCCAACACTCGGCCGATGATCACTCTGCCCACTCTTGGCGAGGCCTTCTATATTGCCGAGTGGGGCATCCGGCTGACGATGCTGGCGGTCGTGCCGTTGCGCCGCACACCCGCTGCCGCTGCAAGCTGGCTACTGCTGATCTTCTTCCTGCCGGTGCCGGGGCTGCTGCTGTTCACCGCCATCGGCAGCCCGCGCTTCCCGGCGTGGCGCGTGGAACGGTTCGAAAGCCTGCGCGGCTTCTTCGCTGATGCCGCGAAACGCATGGCAGGCGATGATCCCGGCGTGGGCGAAGCGCCTGGGGAAGTCGTCGAACTCGCCAACCGGCTGGGCCACTTGCCTGCGGTGGCTGGCAATGCGGTGGAACTGATCGACGATTACGACGCCGTGATCGCCAGGCTCGTCGCCGATATCGACGCGGCCCGGGATCACGTTCGTCTGCTGTCCTACATCTTCGCCGACGACGCGACCGCGCACCGCGTGATCGCCGCCCTGGGGCGCGCGGTCGATCGAGGCGTGCCCTGCCATGTGCTTGTCGACCCCGTGGGCTCCTATCGCTGGCTGAAGGGCACGCTTCTGGCCTTGCGCGGCCAGGGCGTGCGGGTGCGCCGCATGCTGCCGTTCCGCCTGATCCGGGGGCGCACCCGGCGCGACATGCGCAATCATCGCAAGTTGTTCCTGATTGACGGGCGGATCGGCTATGCCGGTTCGCTCAATATCGTCGCCAAGGACTTTCGCCCCGGCGTTACCAATCGCGAACTTGTCGCCCGTGTGACGGGGCCTGCCGTGGCGGCGATGTCGGCCATCTTCGTGTCGGACTGGTTCATGGAAACCGAGGAACTGCTCGAACCCGCAGTCGTCCTGCCGCCGCCTGCCGGTGCCTCCATTCTCCAGGTCCTGCCCAGCGGAGCGAACTATCCGCTCGAAGGCTTCCTGACCCTGCTGACATGGCAGGTGGCGCGGGCGGAGCGCGAGGTCGTGCTGGTGACGCCCTATTTCATCCCGGACGAGGGGCTGCTGGGGGCGCTGATCACGGCAGTGCTTCGCGGCGTGGAAGTGCATGTCATCGTTTCGGAAGTGGTCGACCAGCAGCTCGTCAACCTTGCGCAGTCTTCCTACTACGACGAGCTGCTGTCGCATGGCGTTCGCATCCATCGGTATCGCGGATACCTGCTCCACGCCAAGGCCGTGCGGATCGACGAGACTCTGGGCATCGTCGGCTCCAGCAATGTCGACGTTCGCTCTTTCCAGCTGAACGAAGAAGTGAGCCTGCTGCTGCTCGACCGACCGGGGATCGAGGATCTTGCGCGGATCCAGCGGGAGTATCTGGCGGGAAGCGATGAACTGCTGCTGGCGGAATGGCGCGCGCGATCGCGGATGCGGCGTCTCGCCGAAAACGGTGCGCGCCTGGTAAGCCCCTTGTTGTGACATTTGCCCGATGAGTGGTTCCGCTGCCGCGACGAAAATGCCTTGAAGGGCATTTTCCGAACAGACGATAAGTCCTTGGTAGCCTGTAAGCGGCGCGTTGGAGGTATCGGGCTTGTCCATTTGGATTTGCCGGGCGTGGCATTCGGATAAGAGCCTCTGCATAGACCAATTTGCCCGTTTCCGGCCTGTGCGACTCATGTAGTTTCGACCGACTTGGCGAGGAGTCTATTTCATGAAGCGTGCGGAAGATGATTCGGCCGAACTCGGCCACAACGATCGCCGGTCCTTTCTTGCCGCCTGCGGGAAGTATTCTCTTCTCGTTCCGCCGGCGATGACGATGCTGTTGTCCACATCTCTCACCTCGACCGCGATCGCGAAGTCGGGTGGTGGCGGTGGTGGCGGCGGCGGCGGCGGCGGTTCGACCGGTGGCGGCTCTGGCAGTGGCGGTTCTACCGGGGATGGCGGCACTTCCACCGGCGATGGCGGCGGTTCCCACTCCGGCCCGAAGGATGGCGGCGGCACGGTTTCCGGACCGAAGGACACCGGCTCCAGTGGCGGCGATGGCCATGCCGGAGTGGTGAGCGCGGAGGCCAGCCTTCCCAAATCGCAGGGCACCGTCCCGCGCGGCCGCGAAGGCGCCGGCAAGGCATTGGGCCGAAACTGAGCGAGGTTTCGAGCCGAAAAGCTGGCCAGTAATACTGGCCAGTGACACCGGTCAGTATCGCCGGTCAGTATCGCCGGGCAGCGACAGACGCGCCGGAACGTGACGGGGGAGAGGCCGCGATGCACGGCGGCTCAGGAAGGGGCAGCTCAGGACGAAGTGGCAGCGCCATCGGGGCTCCCGGATCCGACCCGACGCCGGGAGGAGAGGTGGGCTTGCGGGCGCAGCGCGGCCCGCTCCTGCGACTGGCGGATGGCGTCGTCCCTCTCGTCATCGCAGATCGTCCGGCCTTGTTCGTGGAAGCCACCCAGCGGCTGAATGCGCTTAACGGATCGGCCGGAATGCTCGTGGCGCTGCTGGCGGACGGGATCGAACTGGCCGAACTGCGCCGGCAATTGCAGGAAACGATGGGCCTGAACGCGGGCGAGGTCGATGCCCTCGTCACGGACTGGAGCACGCAGCGCGTCATGGCGGCGTCGTTCGCGGCGGGGGCGGCCGATGCTGACGGTCTCTGGCTTCGGGCCGGAGAACGGAGCATCGCGATCCGCTTCCCGCAAGGCGCGTGGGGCGCCGGGCTTGCCGCGCCATATGGTCATCTTCCTCGGGGCGGGGTTCCCGGCGAGACGGCGACCAGGATTACCGTCGAAGCCTTGGGCGAGAGCGAAAACGATCTTGTCGGCGTATTCGACGACAGTGCCGGAACCCTGGTTTCACAAGACGCGGCATCGCCGGTCCTGCGCGGGGCGATCGTCGATCTCGTGCTGGACCAGCCCGGCTACGTCGCACTGCACGCTGCGTGTCTCGTCGCGCGTGACGGGCCGCAGGACGAAGCGATCCTGCTGATCGGAGCACCCGGCGCCGGGAAATCAACGCTGGCGGCCATGGCCGCCGCGGCATCGCCGCACCTTCGCCTCGCTGGGGACGACATCGTCCTGTTCGATCCGCGATCGGGCCTCGTCATGGGCGTGCCCCTGCCGCTGACGGTGAAGAGCGGCAGTTGGGATCGTCTTGCGCAAGTGGTGCCCGGCCTCGCGGCCCTGACGCCGGTGCGGAGGGCCGATGGGCAATGGCTGCGCTATGCGCCGCTCCCCGGCTCGCCGGGAGAGTCAGCGGCACCCACCTGGGCGCGGGTGGCGGGCATCGTCGATTTGTGCCGCCAGGACGGGGCCGTCGCCGGGCTGGTCCCGCAATCCCCGATCGACTGTCTGGGGCGCCTGCTGGAGGAGGGGTTCGTGCATGACGGTCGCTGTACCTCCGCGCAGATGCGTGGACTGGCGCGAATGGTGGACAATGCCGAGACATGCACCCTGCGCTACGCGGAGGCGGAGCAGGCAGCCCCCTGGATCGAGGCGCTTCTTGCCTAGCGAGCTTCACGCGCTCTCGGACTTGTGCCAATGCCTGGGGGGGCGTGTTCCAGCCGCGATCGAATGGGAGGGCGTGCTCGCTCTCGCCAACCGCACGCTGGTTACGCCTGCCTTGGCCGAGTCCCTCGACATTGCCGGCAGCCCCGATCCCGCGATCCCGTCCGAGGTGGTCGGCCTGCTCCGGGTGATCGCGGAGCGCACCAGCGCGCGCAATCGTTTGATGCATGCCCAGCTTGCCGAGGCCGTCGCCGCCCTGAATGCGCGCGGCATCACTCCGATCCTGCTCAAGGGCGCGGCGCTGCTTGCGCATCGCGGGCCGGATTGCGCCAACCGGCTGCTCACCGATCTCGACCTGATGGTTCGGGAGGACGAAAACGGATCGGCGGTGGAGGCGCTGGAAGGCATCGGCTATCACCGGCTCCTGTCGATGCACCAGGACGAGCAGGGCGCCAATCTCGGGCGGGAGCGCGACGCGGGCGGGGTGGACCTGCACTTCCGCCTGAAGCGCGTCGGGCACGGCCGCGATGCGGCATGGCTCATGGCATCGTGCCGGCCTTTCCCGATCGGTGGCGGGGTAGCGTCCATGCCGTCGCCCGCCGCGCTCATCGCGCTGTTCGTGCTCCATGACCAGTTGCAGGAGGGCGATTACTGGCGCGGCCGGATCGACTTGCGGCATCTCGTCGACATGGCAGCCATTGCCCGGCAGGTGGACGGCAACGCGCTGGCAGCGCTGTTTCCAGCAGGCCGCGCGCGACGTGCGCTGGCCGTTCAACTCCACAGTCTTTCGACGTGGCTCGGCCAGAGCATGGGCATGCCACAGCGCGGGGGAGGGTGGAGAGCGGCGTTCCAGGGCAGGCGAAGGCATTGGCAACTGCGCTACCCCGCCTCCGAGACAACTCTCACGCTGTTTTCCTGGCTGATCGACCCGCCGTTCAGTCTTTACGAACAGCGAGGCATCGCCGCGCGAGGCAAGGAGATGCGCAGGATGCTGCTTGAGAGAAAGGCCACGAAAGTCTGAGGAAAACCGGGATGCACCGTGCCGGGTGCTATCGGTTCAGCGCAGTTCGGTGAGCCATTCCGCGATCATCGCCTGGCCCGCTGCTACCGCCAACGGTCCCAGGCTGTCATGCGCTGCCCGCAGCGACGCTTCGTCGCCGCCCGCTTCCACTACCGCGCCCGGCCACTGTTCGATCCAGGCATCGAACCGGGGATCGAGGCCCATTTCGGCATGGAACTGCAAAGCCAGGATATTGCTGCCGCGCCGAAACGCCTGGTGCTCGTACAGGTGGCTGGAGGCAAGCAGTTCGACATTCTCGGGCAGGGTGAACGTGTCGCCATGCCAGTGGAGCACGGGTACGCCCGCGATATGCCGCAGCGGCCCCGCGAGTGCATCGGCTTTGACCGAAACGCTATGGAAGCCCACTTCCTTGTGCGGGCCAGCATAGACCTCGGCCCCAAGCGCGGCGGCGATCATCTGCGCTCCGAAACAGACGCCCAGCGTCGGCCTCTCTACAGCGAGACGCAGAGCCAGGCGGCGCATCTGGCAGGCGATCCACGGATGGCGCTCCTGCTCGTAGACGCCCATGGGCCCGCCCATCATGATCAGCAGATCCGGCTCGCAAAGATCCAGCGAGGCAAAGGCCGGGTCTGTCACGTCGATCCGATCGACATCGTATCCGGCCGCTTCGATCGGCATGCGATAGCCGGCGACCCCTTCATAAGGGACATGCCGGATGATCAAGGCGGTCTTCGTCACTGCTCGCTTTCGTTCGTACGGCGGGATGGCTGGACCGCTTGAGGGGGCCATCTTCCATGCCGCGACCCTATCGCGCAAGGCTAGCGAAGGCCTGATAGAATTTGTATCAAAGGGTTTCGTTCGTCCGACACCGCCAGAAAACCAGAGTGCAGGATTTGCAATCCTTGCCATCGCTCGCCATGGTCCTTTCTCGAAGAACGAAGGCAGAGAAAGAAGGAGCCAAGGTTTGGAGTCAGTTTCGGTCGTACTTTTCCTGTTGCTGGCGGTGGTGGTGAGCGGTGCCGTATCGCGCATGCTCCCCTGGTCGGTACCGACACCGCTCGTGCAGATCCTGCTGGGCTGCGTTATCGGTCTTTCGACTTCCTACAGCGTCTCCCTCAATCCCGAACTGTTCCTGCTGCTGTTCCTGCCACCTCTGCTGTTTCTTGACGGATGGCGCATTCCCAAGGACGAATTGTTCAAGGACGTCTCGACGGTAGTCGAACTGGCCTTGGGGCTGGTGCTGACGACCGTGATCGGCATGGGCCTGTTCATCAACTGGATGATCCCGGCCATGCCGCTGGCGGTGGCTTTCGCACTGGCCGCCGTCGTATCTCCCACGGACCCGATCGCGGTCTCGGCCATCGCCGCGCGCGTGCCGATCCCGAAGCGCATGATGCACATTCTCGAAGGGGAATCCCTGCTCAACGACGCCTCGGGCCTGGTCTGCCTGCGCTTTGCCGTGGCAGCGGCGCTGACCGGCACCTTCTCGGCCGGAGGGGCCGCGCTGAACTTCCTCTGGGTTGCGGGTGCGGGCCTTGTCATCGGCGTGGCGGTTACGCTGGTCGTCTCGCGCGCAAAGGCCTGGGTCACGCGCCGCTGGGGTGAGGACACCGGCTCGCAGATACTCGTCAGCCTGCTGATTCCCTTTGGCTCCTACATGCTGGCCGAGCACTTCCATGCCTCGGGCATCCTTGCCGCCGTCAGTGCAGGCGTGACCATGACTTTCGCGGAAATCTCGCGAGAGGCCATGGCGGTTACCCGCATGCGCCGCAACTCGGTGTGGGACACGATCCAGTTCACCCTGAACGGCATCATCTTCGTGCTCCTGGGCGAACAGCTCCCCGCCATTCTCGCCGAAGCGAAGGCAACCGTGGCGGTAACCGGCCATACGCAGCCCGGCTGGCTGGCGCTTTACGTTGTCGCCATCGTTCTCGGCCTGGCCGCACTCCGCTTCGCCTGGGTGTGGCTGTCGTTCAAGTTCACGATCCTTCGCAAGCGCCAGACGAACGGCGGCAAGGAGGATGCTGCTGCCATTCGCACTCCCAACTGGAGGCTCGTCGCGGCGATGTCCTTCGCGGGCGTTCGCGGCGCTATCACCCTGGCAGGTGTGCTTACCATCCCGCTCGTGCTCAATGACGGCACGCCGTTTCCCGCACGCGACCTGGCGATCTTCCTGGCGGCGGGCGTCATCATCGTATCACTCGTTCTCGCCAGCATCGCTTTGCCCGTGCTCCTGAAGGATCTCACCATGCCGGGCGAGCCCTCGAAGCAAGCCGAGGAGGACATTGCTCGCGTCACCACGGCCGAGGCGGCGATCAGGGCGATCGAGCGTCACCAGCACCGCCTCGCGGAAAGCCATGGCGATGCAGACCGCTACGCTTCCGCTGGCGGCCGCGTGATGGACCTCTACCGTGAACGGATCGAGGGCCTGAAGGAGGATGAGCGCGACGCTGCTCGCGCGCAGGAGCGGCTGTTCCGCGATTTCCGGCTCGTCGGCCTCAAGGCCGAGCGCGCCGCCTTGGGCGAACTCATCCGCACCCGCAGCGTGGGCAGCGAAACCATCCGCAAGCTGACTCGCGAACTCGACCTTTCGGAAGCGCGCTTCCGCGGGTGATCCTGGTCGGTCGGCTCGCCACGTTTGGTGAGCCGGCCGGCGATCTGGGTTCGCACATCGGTCAAACTCGCTGGAAACCGCCATTTTTTCGAAAATGTCGTTTTTTTGAAATTAGCGTGTTGACCGAATCATGGGTGGGACTTAGAGGGCCTCTCACCGCAGCGGACCACACGGTTCTGGTGCGGTCGCCAAGACATTACGGGCAACATGCTCCCCAATCGCAAGAAGCGGGGATTGCTGGTTGTCCGGGTTTTTTGT
>NZ_JBJDRF010000104.1:0-7708 GCF_044987305.1 Novosphingobium sp. ZW T3_23 | reverse complement strand
GCGGCGGCCGCTCGTAAGGATATTCCGGCTCGCGGCCGATCACGGTGATGGTCCCCTCGAAACCGTTCTGGCGAAGGGAGATCGCGCATTGCGCTCCCCCGTGCCCGGCTCCCACGATTACGACGTCTGCCTTGCTCATGGGGGTGGGGTTCAAGCAATTTCATCTCGCGGTCAATGGCTAGAAGCGAAATTGAATTACGTTGGCGCAGGATTATCGCAGTGCCGAAAAATCAGGCCTTAGCCGCTTCGAAGGCCTCCATCGTCAGTTCCAGCGAACGGATCTGCGCATCGGGATCGAAGATCGCGCCGGAGACGATAAGTTCATCCGCCTGGGTACGCTCCACGAAGGCCTTGATCTCGTCCCGCACCCGCGCGGGCGTGCCCACGGCGCTGACCGAGCGGACCTGCTCCAGCATGGCCTTGGCCGCGCCGGGCAGACCTTCGCGATAGTCGCGGATCGGCGGAGGCAGTCGGCCGGGCGTGCCGGTGCGCAGAGCCACGAAGCTCTGGTCGGTCGAGGAGGCGAGATAGCGCGCTTCCTCGTCGGTCTCCGCGGCGACCACATTGATGCCGGCCATGAAATGCGGCTTGTCCAACACCTTGCCGGGTTCGAAGCGCTCGCGGTAGATTCTGGCCGCCTCGTCCAGCATGGCGGGCGCGAAGTGCGAGGCGAAGGCGTAAGGCAGGCCGAGCATGGCGGCGAGCTGGGCGCCGAACAGGCTGGAGCCCAGAATCCACATCTGCACGTCCGCCCCATCGGCCTGGGGCGAGGAGACGCCGCCGACCGCCTGTCCCGCGAAACGGGCCTGAAGCTCCACCACGTCCTGCGGGAAACGCTCGGAAGCGCCGACGATGTCCTTGCGCAGGGCATTGGCCAGCCGTCCGTCAGCACCTGCCGCACGGCCCAGGCCGAGATCGACGCGGCCGGGGAACAGCGCCGCGAGCGTGCCGAACTGCTCGGCAATGATGTAGGGCGTGTGGTTGGGCAACATGATCCCGCCCGCGCCGATGCGGATGGTGGACGTGGCCGCGCCGATATGGGCGAGCACGACCGAAGTGGCTCCGCCCGCGATCCCGTCCATGCCGTGGTGCTCGGCCACCCAGTACCGCGCGTAGCCTGCCTTTTCGGCGGCCTGCGCCGTGCGGGCGGATATGGCGAGCGCTTCGGCGACGGTGCCGCCCTGGCGCACGGAGACGAGATCGAGAACGGAGAGGGGGGTCATGGCTTCGGTGTTCCTTCCGGCCCAAGCTGGGCGAGATATTCCCGGGCGGTGGCAGCGGCCGGCGACTCCGGGCTCATGGCGACGACTGCGTTCCAGCTGCGCCGCGCGGCTTCGTCGCGCCCGCCGAGCACCGCGATGACGCCGGCTTCAAGACCGACCTCTGGTTCCTGAGGCGCGAGTTGCGCGGCTTTTTCGATCTGGCTCTGTGCCTCGATCAGCTTCTTCTCGCGCCGCGAAAGCGTGGCCGAGAGCAGCCAGGCCTGCGCATTGTCGGGATCGGCCGTGCGGGCATCGGCCAAGGCCGTGGCGGCCTCGCCATTCTGCCCCAGCGAAACGAGCGCGCGGGCACGGTCGAGCGAGATCGAGGCTCCCAGCGCGCCGTCGCTCGCGGCCTTGGCGTCGATCGCAGCCGGAGCCAGCAGCCCCAACGCCTCACCCGCCTTCCCATTGGCAAGGGCAGCGTTACCGGCCATCGCGCCCAGCCGCGCGCGGCTGCGATGATCGCCGGCATCCGCCGCGTCGCGCGCCTGGACGAAAGCCGCGCTCGCCTCTCCCCAGCGATCGAGATCGGCAAGCGCCACGCCCAGGCAGAGCCCGGCCCGCACCCGCTCGCGCCCCTGCGCGCTGGACAATGCCTTTCGCGCGACCTCGGCCGAGCGCTCGGGATCGGATTCGACCGCCAGCAGGCAGCCGTTTTCCGGCCGCAGCGGCAGGGGCCCGGCGAACTGGGCCGATTCGGTGTTCCGCTTGCGCGCCTCGTCTTCCTTCTTCTCGACGATTTCGCGGGGAAGCGCCGAGGCGTATGGGCTGGACCCTCCCGCGCCGAGGGTGGACTGCATCAGCATGAGCGGAAGAAGAATGGGCATGGGAAGCGGTCCTTGAAAGGTCAGGCCACCGGCTCGCGGGCAAGAACCATTTCGGCAACCGTGCGCAACAACAGGTGTATGTCGGATTCGCGCGAAAGGCGGTGGTCCCCGTCCTTGATCAGCGTGACCTGCACATCGGCTGAACGCAACCGTTCCGCCAGCCGTGTCGAAATGTCCCATGGCACATCGTCGTCCCGCTGGCCGTGAAGCAGGCGCACCGGCCCGTCGAAGGCAATCTGCCGTTCGAGCAGGAGGTTGACCTGTCCGTCCGCCCAGAAACCGGGATAGGTGGGCGTGGGTTCGGGACCGTAGGGGTTATCCTCCCAGATCGCTTCGCCATCCGCGAGGACGTTCTTGTCCATCTGGGCAATGCCCCATTCGGTGAAATCGGGCGCGGCGGCGACGCCGATCAGGCCCTTCACTTTGTCTGGAGAATCGGCCGCCAACGCTTCGGCAACCATGAGCATCAGCCAGCCGCCCATCGACGAGCCCACGAGCACGACCTGCTCCAGACCGGCCGCCGCGATCACCGCCAGCACTTCGTCGCGCCAGCGCGAGAGCGTTCCTTCCGCGAAATCGCCCGGGCTCTCGCCGCAACCGGAGTAATCCAGCAGCAGGCAGGGACGGCCGCTGGCCTGGGCCATGTCGAACAGCGCCGTGGCCTTGCTGCCGGCCATGTCCGACATGTAGCCGGGCAGGAACACGATCGTGGGTCCGGTGCCGGGGGTGAAGCGGTGGGCGATGCGGCGCCCGTCGGGCAGCTCCAGATAACGCGTCTCGGTCATGGCGGCCCATCTGGGGTTGGCGCGCGGCGAGCACAAGGGCCGGATCACGGTTGCGAGATAAGGGATTCGCGGATTGTCTTACCGCGGCACCGGCCCACGCCCCCACCCTACCACCCGCAGGATACTACCGTTGGGTGGTAGGGTGGGGGCGTGGGCCGGTGCCGCAAAAATTCGCGTTTCGCGAATTTTCAAACCGTCTAAGGCTCGGGAAAAGCGCCTGATCAGGAAGACGCCCCAGAATGTCCGCGCAGATTCTCGACTTTCCCACCCGCCCGAGCCGACTCGCGCTGCGGCTCGAATGGTTCGCCACCGAGCGATCCGTGCTGCTGGCGATCTGGGCGCTCTACTTCGCCCTGCGGGTGGCCGTGCTGCTGATCGACGTGACGCCCACGTCGGACGCCGCCTCATACTTCGCGCGCGCCGCGGGCCTCGCCTCGGGCGAAGGGTACATGGACAAGGGCCTGCACACGGCGTTCTGGCCTCCGGGCCTGCCGCTGGCGCTCTCCGTCATGTTCCACCAGTTGGGCATTTCGCATGTCTCGCTCGGCCTGTTCAACCTGGCCGCTGCGATGCTAACGGGGCTGCTGACCCTTGCGCTCGGCCGCCATATCTTCGCCAACGAGGCGGCGGCGCGCGGCGGACTGCTGCTGCTGGCGGTCTACCCCAACGCCATCGGCTACGTGCCGCTGGCGCTTACCGAAGTGTTCTACACCACGCTGCTGCTGGCGGGCTGCTGGGCGGTGATGACGCGCAGCAACCGCTGGCAACTGGTCGGCGCCGGCCTGATCTTCGGATTCGCGACACTGGTGAAGGCGCAGACGCTGGTCGTGGTACCGCTGGTCTTCGCGGTCGACTGGATGCGCGCGCGCGGGATGGGGCAGCGGCTGCCTCGCCTGCTGGCAGACGGCCTGATCGTCGTCGCCGTCGCCATGCTCGTGGTGCTACCATGGACGGTGCGCAACCATTCCCAGCTCGGCCACTGGATCGTCGTTTCCACCAATGGCGGCTACACCTTGCTCACCGGCAATCATGACACGGCGACCGGCGATTTCACCCCGAATGCGCCCGTCGTCCAACAGTTCATGGCCCGCACGGATCTCGACGAGGTGTCCAGCGACAAGGAAGCCGCCCGCATGGGGCTGAACTGGATCGCGGAAAATACCGGAAAGTTCCTCTCCCTGGCGCCGAAGAAGCTGATGCGGCTGTGGTTGCCGGACGGCGAAGCGGAATGGGCCTATCAGGGCGGCGCACCCGGCTATGCGCGCTTCGAGCCGGTCTACCGCGCGGTGCGCTACGTCAACCAGGGCTACTATGCGCTGCTGATGATCGGCTTCGCGGCGGCTTTCGCGGTCATGTCGCTGCGCCGGCTGCGCGAACGAACGCGCTGGGCCGGCTGGTGGCTGCTGCCCTACGCCGTCGCCTTGTTCCCCACGCTGATCTGCCTGCTGTTCTCGGGCCAGTCCCGCTTCCACTATCCGGTCATGCCGTTCGTCTGCATGACCGTGGGCTGGCTACTGGCGAATCTGGTGGAGCGGCTCGCCTGGAGGCAGCGCAAGCCGACGCTGCATTAAAGGAGAGCAGGTCCGATCACGCGGACGATGATCTTGCCGGTAGAAGCCTCTGCGGTTTCGGCCTTGCGGTGGCCGGAAGCCCGCGCATCGAGCAGGGCGAGGCCGGCGGCGAGCGCAAGCGCCACGGCCATCCATGTCCCGATCCTGCCCATCCGCCCAGACATCGCTCACCCCTTCAGGAAAATCTCCTCGATCCTCATAGCAAAGACTTCGGCGATGCGAAATGCCAAGGGTAGCGAAGGGTCGTACTTGCCGGTCTCGATCGCATTGACGCTCTGGCGACTGACTTCGAGGCGTTCGGCAAGGTCCTGCTGGCTCCAGCCGCGCTCGCCGCGCAGTTCCTTGAGGCGGTTTCTCATGCGCGGCCGCTCGGGCCCATCGTCAGGCGGTTGAACAGCATGCCGACGAACAGACCCACCGCCCACAACGGGAACACGAAGAACAGAGGCAGTTTCGGGATCGAAGGCGCGAACAGTTCCAGCAAGCCCCAGACACTGCACAGCGCCAGTGTGAACCCGGTAGCCACCAGGAATTTGCGCACCTCCAGCATCCGCAGGTACTCGTCGTCGAGTTCGACCAGCAGCCGCGCCATCGCCCAGATCCACCCCATCACGGCCAGGCCCGGCAGTATGGCAAAGCCAAGGGTCCGGGCATCCGCGGCGGCGTGGTCGGGAATCACCCGCGTCGCCAGACCGATCGCACCCACATAGGCCAAGCTCAACGGCAACATACGCCGAACGTAGCGGCGATAGGCGGGATTGGTGCGGGACGAGGTCATGCAAGGGCTCCTGAGAACGGGACGGCATCCGGAGCGGGCCGCCTTTCATGTAAAGCAAACTTGTCATTCGAAACAAGCTAAGTCAAGCAAGCTTTACATCGACACTCGGCAATGACGGGGTGACTTTTCCCCCCACATCGCTACATCACCCGCGATGACGCAGCTGCGCACCACTTCGACCACTACTACCACCCGGCGCTTCCGGGGACGGTTGGTCGCGGCCTGAGCAGGCAGCCACCGTCGCCCGGAGTTCGGGCGAGCGGCGTCACTCTCCCGAATTCAGCGAAAATAGCGGCGCCGCACCTTCACCCGGAGGCGCGCCTGTGCCATGGCGCGCCAGAGTTTTCCGCCCACATGCTCTGGTATGGCATGGGGCAAACGAGAGATGAGTTCGTCCATGTCCGAGATGTTCAAGATCAGCCTGCCCGACGGTTCGGTTCGCGAGATGCCCGAAGGCTCCACCCCGGCGGATGTCGCCGCCGCCATCGGCCCCGGCCTTGCCAAAGCCGCGCTTGCTGCGAGAATCGACGGCGAACTGGTGGACCTCGGCCTGCCGTTCACCGGCGACGCCCAGCTGGCCCTGGTGACGAGCCGCGACGAGGAAGAGGCGCTGGACTTGGCCCGGCACGACTTCGCTCACGTCCTGGCCGAAGCTGTGCAGGCGCTGTTCCCCGGCACGCAGATCACTTTCGGCCCTTCGACGGACGACGGCTTCTACTACGACTTCGCCCCCAATCCCGAGCGCGGGCCGTTCACCGACGACGACCTGCCGGCGATCGAGGCGGAGATGCGCAAGATCATCGCCGCCAACAAGCCGCTCCGCCGCGAGGTATGGGACCGGGAGACGCTGATCAGCCGCTGGAAGCAGCAGGGCGAGACGTTCAAGGCCGAATGGGCCGCCGAACTTCCGGGCGACGAGCCGCTGACCGTCTACTGGTCGGGCGAGGACTGGCTGGACATGTGCCGCGGCCCGCACCTGCCCTCCACCGGCAAGCTGGACCCGGCCGCCTTCAAGCTGACGCGCGTTTCGGGCGCCTATTGGCGCGGCGACCAGAAGAACGCGATGCTTTCGCGCATCTACGGCACCGGCTGGCTGAACAAGAAGCAGCTTGCCGCGCACCTGACGCGCCTTGAAGAGGCCGCCAAGCGCGACCACCGCAAGCTGGGGGGCGAGATGGACCTGTTCCACCTCCAGGCCGAAGCCCACGGCTCGGTGTTCTGGCACCCCAAGGGTTACGTGATCTACCGCGCCCTTGAGGACTACATGCGCCGCGCGATCGGCCAGGCGGACTGTAAGGAAGTGAAGACGCCGCAGGTCATGGACGCGCGGCAGTGGGAAGCCTCGGGCCACTGGGGCAAGTACCGCGAGAACATGTTCGTCATCCCCGACGAAGTGCCCAACACCGAGGACGACGGCCCGATCATCTCGGACGAGGCGCAGTGGATGGCGCTGAAGCCGATGAACTGCCCGGCGCACATCCTGATCTTCAAGCAGGGCATCAAGTCGTACCGCGATCTGCCGCTGCGCCTCGTCGAGAACGGCTGCTGCCACCGCAACGAGCCGCACGGCGCGCTGCACGGGCTGATGCGCGTGCGCCAGTTCACGCAGGACGACGGCCACATCTTCTGCCGCGAAGACCAGATCGTGGGCGAAGTGCAGGCCTTCTGCGAAATGGCGGACCGGGTCTACAAGGACTTCGGCTTCACCTACGCGATCAAGCTGGCACTGCGCCCGGATAACCGCATCGGCACCGACGAGCAGTGGGACAAGGCCGAGGCCGAACTGCGCGACGCCGTGGTGCGCGCGGGCCTCGCCACCGAGGAATACGGCTGGGAAGAACTGCCCGGCGAAGGCGCCTTCTATGCGCCCAAGCTGGAATGGCACCTGACCGACGCGATCGGCCGCACCTGGCAGGTCGGCACGATCCAGTCCGACCGCATGTTGCCCGAGCGTCTCGACGCCAGCTACATCGGCGAAGATGGCGCGCGCCATCGCCCGGTCATGCTGCACCGCGCGATCTTCGGTTCTTATGAGCGCTTCATCGGCATCCTGATCGAGCACTTCGCCGGCAAGCTGCCGGTCTGGCTCGCCCCGGTCCAGGCCGTAGTCGCCACGATCGTCTCCGATGCCGACGACTATGCGCAGGAAGTGACGAAGAAGCTCAAGGCCGCGGGCGTGCGCGTCGAAACCGACGTGCGCAACGAGAAGATCAACTACAAGGTGCGCGAACACTCGCTGAAGAAGGTTCCGCACCTGCTGGTGGTCGGCAAGCGCGAGGCGGAGGAACAGACCGTCGCCCTGCGTACCCTCGGCGCCGAGCACCAGAAGGTCATGAGCCTGGACGAGGCGATCGCCCTGCTCAAGGCCGAAGCCACCGCGCCCGACCTTCGTGCGGACATGCCGGCATGATCAAGCGCGAACTGATCGACACCGCGTGGATTCCCGACGGGGAGAAGCTCGAACTGTACAAGCACGATCAGGACT
>NZ_JBJDRF010000103.1:0-7733 GCF_044987305.1 Novosphingobium sp. ZW T3_23 | reverse complement strand
AGGCGGGCGACGTGCCGCGCGGGTTCAACCGCGTGACCAACCAGGTCTACGAACTGGGCTCCACCTTCAAGCCGATCACCGTCGCCGCCGCGCTCGACGCGGGCAATATCACCGATCTGCGCCGCCGCTGGCCGGCCACGCCGCTCCATGTCGGCAAGTTCACGATCCACGACCTGCACAATTACGGCAGTTCGCTGAACGTGCTGGAAACGCTGATCCACTCGTCGAACACCGTCACCGCCCATATCGCGGACGAACTCGGCGGCGCCCGGCTGAAGAAGACGATGGAATCGCTGGCGATGAACCAGCGCCCCTTCGTCGAGCTTCCCGCGCGCGGCTTCCCGCTCTGGCCGCGCGGCGAATGGCCGCGTCTGCGCACGATGACGGTCGCCTATGGCCACGGCATTGCCGTCACCCCGCTGCACCTCGCGTCCGCTTACGCCTCGCTGGTCAACGGCGGCATCTGGCGCCCGGCAACGCTCAAGAAGCTGGAGCCTTCGCAGGTTCCGGCCGGACGCCGCGTGTTCACCGCCGCGACCAGCGCCCGCATGCGCCAGTTGCTGCGCATGATCGTGTCCTACGGCACCGGCCGCAAGGCCGACGCGCCCGGCTTCCGCGTCGGCGGCAAGACCGGGTCGGCCGAGAAGCCGGGTGTTGGCGGCTATCGCAAGCATTCGCTGGTGGCCACTTTTGCCGCCGCCTTCCCGATGGACCGCCCGCGCTACGTCGTCATCGCCATGATGGACGAGCCGCAGGGCACCGAGGCGACCTCGTTCCAGCGCACTGCCGCCTGGAACTCGGCGCCGGTGATCCAGCGGGTGGTCCCGCGCATCGGCCCGCTGCTGGGCGTAATGCCGGACGAAACGCGCGATATCGACATTTCCGATCTGAAGCCGCTGATCCCGGCCGGAACCGCTGAAGAGTGAGCCTGCAAGAATGAAATTGACCGCCCTCTGCGCTGCTGCCGATGTTCCGTTTGCAGGTTCGCTTGCAGGCAGCGCAGAAGAAGTGAACGTGACCGGCTTTGCCATCGACCATCGCAAGGTCGCGCCCGGCACCGTGTTCGGCGCGTTTCGCGGCGCGAAGTTCAACGGCGAGGACTATATCGCCGCCGCTATCGAAGCCGGTGCCGTCGCCGTAGTCGCCCATCCGGACGCGCAGGTCGAAGGCGCGGTCCACTTCGCCGATCCCGAGCCGCGCCGCCTGTTCGCGCGTCTTGCCGCACCGTTCTTCCAGCCGGTGCCCGAAACCCTGGTCGCCGTGACCGGCACCAACGGAAAGACCTCCACCGTCGAGCTGACCCGCCAGATCTGGCGCATGGCCGGGCAGCGCGCCGCCTCGATCGGCACCCTGGGCGTCACCACCAGCGACGAGACTGTCTCAACCGGCCTCACCACGCCCGATATCGTGACGTTCCTCGCCAACCTCACCGGCCTTGCCCGCGAGGGCGTCACCCACGTCGCCTACGAGGCATCGAGCCACGGTCTTTCGCAGTTCCGCATCGAGGGCCCCCGCGTTTCGGCAGGCGCCTTCACCAACCTCTCGCGCGACCATCTCGATTACCATGCCGACATGGACGACTACTTCGCGGCGAAGATGCGCCTGTTCGACGAAGTCGTCGTCGATGGCGGCACCGCCGTGATCTGGGCCGACGATCCCTGGTCCGAAAAAGCCATCGCCCATGCCGAAAAGCGCGGGCTCAAGACGTTCACCGTGGGTGCCAAGGGCACCAGCATCCGCCTCTCGGGTCGCAAGCCGGGCGGACTCGGCCAGAAGCTGGAGCTCGAGCACGATGGGAAATCCTACGTGCTCGAGCTTCCGCTCATCGGGGCCTATCAGGCGGCCAATTCGCTGGTCGCGGCGGGGCTCGTCCTGGCCAGCGGCGGTGATGCGCACCAGACGTTCGATGCGCTGAAGCGGCTCGTCACGGTACGCGGGCGGCTTGAGCGCGCGGCGATTTCTTCGGTAGGCGCGCCGGTCTATGTCGACTATGCGCATACGCCCGATGCGCTGGAGGCGGCGATCGCCGCGCTTCGTCCGCATGTGGAAGGGCGCCTGATCGTGGTGTTCGGCGCGGGCGGCGACCGCGACCAGGGCAAGCGGCCGGAAATGGGCCGGGTGGCCGGCGAGGGCGCGGACGTGGCGATCGTCACCGACGACAACCCGCGCGGTGAAGACCCGGCGGAAATTCGCGCCATGATCCTTGCCGGAATGGGCAAGGAGGCGCGGGAAATCGGCGATAGGCGCGAGGCAATCGGCGCGGCGATCGCGGAAGCCGGACGTGGGGACATCGTCCTCATCGCCGGCAAGGGGCATGAACAGGGGCAGATCATCGGCAGCGGCGATGCAGTGCGCGTCCTGCCATTCGACGACGTCACCGTGGCCAGGGAAATGTCTGGTCCGCAGGGAAGGTAGTGCGATGAATGCTGTAGCCCGGATCCTCGAATGGCCCACTGATGAGGCCGAGGAAAACCCGCTTGCCCCGTGGCCTCCCGCGCTCTGGGATTCCGCCACGCTCGCGCGGGTGATGAAGGGCGAGGCCAGCAGCGAGTTCGCGGTTTCCGGCGTCGAGATCGATAGCCGCGACGTTCAGCCGGGCGACCTGTTCTTCGCGCTCAAAGGCGAGACGATGGACGGCCATCGCTTCGTCGAGGGTGCTTTCGCCAAGGGCGCGGCGGCAGTCGTGGCAGACCGCCCGGTGGACGGCCCGCACATCCTGGTCGCAGACACCACCGAGGCGCTGGAACTGCTGGGCGCGGCGGCGCGCGAGCGTTCGCGCGGGCCGATCATCGGCGTGACCGGCTCGGTCGGGAAAACCGGCGTGAAGGAGGCGATCTTCGACGCGCTCGACCGGGGCAGCCGGGGAGACGCGCACCGCTCGGTCAAGAGCTACAACAATCATGTCGGCGTGCCGCTCAGTCTCGCACGGATGCCCGCCCGCGCGCGTTTCGGCATCTTCGAGATGGGCATGAACCATGCGGGCGAAATCGCCGCGCTGACCCGGCAGGTGCGCCCGAACCTGGCGGTCATCACCACCATCGCGCCCGCGCACATCGAGATGCTGGGCTCGATGGAGGCCATTGCCGACGCCAAGGCCGAGATCTTCGAAGGTCTGGAAGCAGGCGGCACTGCGGTGATTCCGGCCGATAGCCCCTATTTCAACCGCCTGAAGGAGGCCGCGCTCGCTGCCGGTGCGCAAGTCGTCTCGTTCGGCAAGGCGCGTGACGCCGATGTCCGCCTGCTCGACGCGGTTCCGGCGATCGGCGGGGGCTCGCTGGTGACGATCGACATGGGTGATCGGCGGGTCTGCTATACCGTCGCTTCGCCCGGCGAACATCATGTGATCAATTCGCTCGCGGTCATGGCCGCGGTGCGCGGGGTGAAGGGAGACCTCGGCGCCGCAGGCGTGGCGCTCGCCGAAATGGGCGGGCTGCCAGGCCGGGGCGCGCGGCTTCAGATCGACGTTTCGGGTGGGGAGCCCGACGTGGACGGCCGCCGCCCCGCTTCCGGCGAAGGCGCGGGCAAGGCGCTGCTGATCGACGAGAGCTACAACGCCAACCCCGCATCGATGCGTGCCACCCTGGAGCAGCTGGGGCGCACGCCTGCGAACCGGCGGATCGCCGTACTCGGTGCGATGAAGGAGCTGGGCAGTCACGGTCCCGACTATCACGCCGCACTGGCCGGTCCGATCGGCGAGGCGGGCGTCGATTTCGCCGTGCTGGTGGGCGAGGAAATGGCACCGCTTGCACAGGCCCTGGCACAGACCCTGCCGCAGGCCCTTGAAGGGCGCGGGAATTCCGAGGAACTGGGGAAATCCGCTGGCCTTCCGCTTGGCAAAGCGGTGCCCTTCGCGCATTGCCTCACTGTGCGGGAAGCTATCGACGCGCTGCGCGAATTCGGCCTCGAACGGGATGACGTCATCCTCGTGAAGGGTTCCAATTCGGTGGGTCTGGCTTCCCTGGTGAACGCGCTCGACAAACAGGAAGGGTAGGGGGCAACCCCGCAAGATGCTGTATCTCATCGCAGATTGGTTCCACTACGAGGGACTGTCCAACCTCTTCCGCTACCAGACGTTCCGTTCGGGCGCGGCGCTGATGACGGCGCTGGGCCTTGGCTTGCTGATCGGTCCGCGCTTCATCAACATGCTGCGCGTGCGCCAGGGCAAGGGCCAGCCGATCCGCGAGGACGGCCCCCAGAGCCACCTTGCCAAGCGCGGCACCCCCACGATGGGCGGACTGATGATCCTGACCGCGCTGGTCAGTTCGATGATCCTGTTCATGGACGTGACCAACCCCTTCGTCTGGGCCTGCGTAGCCGTGACGGTGGGCTTCGGAATCATCGGTTTCCTGGACGATTACGACAAGGTCGCCAAGCGCAGCACCGCCGGGCTTTCCAGCAAGCTGCGCCTTGCGCTGGAATTCGTGGTGGCGGGCATTGCCTCGTACATCATCGTCAGCCAGCTCAACACGAACCTCTACGTGCCGTTCCTCTCGGGCCGCTACATCCCGCTCGGGCCGTTCTACTACGTCTTCGCGGCTTTCGTGATCGTGGGCGCGGGCAACGCGGTGAACCTCACCGATGGCCTCGACGGACTGGCGACGATGCCCGTGATCATCGCCGCGGGCACTTTCGCGATCATCTGCTACCTTGCCGGCCGCGTCGACTACGCCAATTACCTCGGCATTCCGCATGTGCCGCGCGCGGGCGAACTGGCCGTGTTCTGCGCCGGGATCATCGGCGCATGCCTAGCCTTCCTGTGGTTCAACGCGCCGCCGGCGGCGGTCTTCATGGGCGATACCGGCAGCCTCGCGCTCGGCGGCGCGCTCGGCGCCATTGCCGTGGCGGCGCACCATGAGATCGTGCTGGCCATCGTCGGCGGCCTCTTCGTGCTGGAAGCGGCCTCGGTGATCATCCAGGTGTTCTGGTTCAAGCGCACCGGCCGCCGCGTGTTCCGCATGGCGCCGATCCACCACCACTTCGAGCAGAAGGGCTGGAAGGAATCGACGGTCGTGATCCGCTTCTGGATCATCTCGATCGTCTTGGCCGTCGTCGGCCTCTCCACGCTGAAGCTGCGATAAGGGGCGCCGGGCCTTGATCGTCTCCCCCGTCTTTGCCGGAAAACGCTACGCGGTGCTCGGCCTGGCCCGCTCCGGCCTCACCGCGGTCGAGACGCTGCTGGCCAGCGGCGCCCACGTCATGGTCTGGGATTCGCGGGAAGAGCCGCGCCAGGCCTTCTGCGCCCGCAGCGACAGGGAGAGCGTGGAACTCGGTGATCCCGTCACCGCCGACCTTACGGGCTATGACGGCGTGGTCGTCTCGCCGGGGGTGCCGCTCAACAAGCACCCGATCGCCGAAGCCGCACGCCGCCACGACGTGCCCGTGATCGGCGATATCGAGCTTTTCGCGCTCGCCCGTGAAAGCCTGCCCGCGCATCGCGTGGTCGGCATCACCGGCACCAACGGCAAGTCCACCACCACATCGCTGGTCTGCCATCTGCTGGAGAGCGCCGGGGTGCCTACCCGCGTCGGCGGCAATATCGGCGTGCCGGTGCTGGGCGAAGATCCGCTGCCGGAGGGCGGCGTCTATGTCCTGGAGCTGTCGAGCTACCAGATCGATCTGACCCGCAGCCTCGACTGCGATGTCGCGGCGCTGCTCAATGTCACGCCCGATCATCTCGACCGGTATGACGGCTTCGAGGCCTATGCCCTGTCGAAAGCGCGTCTGTTTTCGATGCAGGACGCCGCACATCCCGCGGTGTTCGGCACCGGAGACCGCGAGACGGGCGACATAGCCGAAACGGAAGAACTGCGCCGCGCGCCCGGCCTCGTCCGCCGGGTGAATGGGCAGGATCTGGTATCGTTCCAGAAGGACTGGCCTTCGCTGCAGGGCCCGCACAATCTGCAGAATGCCGCCGTGGCCGTGGCCATCGTCGAGGCTCTGGGCATTCCCGCCGCGCGGTGGCAGCCCGCGCTGCGCACCTTCAGCGGCTTGCCGCACCGCATGGAGCGCGTGGCCGAAGCGAACGGCGTGCTCTACATCAACGACAGCAAGGCGACGAACCCGGCCTCCACCGCGCCTGCCCTGGCCGCGTTCCCGCCCGATCCTGAGCCGCGCATCCACTGGATTCTCGGCGGCCTGCCCAAGGGCGACAACCTCGACGAATGTGTCCCCTTCTTCGGCAATGTCGCCGCCGCCTATACGATCGGCGATGCCGGCGCGCGCTTCGCTGAAATCCTCGCGCCTTATACCGAAGTGAACCGCAGCGAGATGATGGCCGAAGCCATTCGCGAGGCGATGGCCCGCGCCAAGCCCGGCGACGTCATCATGCTCTCGCCTGCCTGTGCCAGCTTCGACCAGTTCCGCGACTATGAAGCGCGCGGCCTGGCCTTCCGCCAGATCGTCGAGGCGCTCCTCGAACTTCATGACGGGCATGACGCGCCTGCAGACGGGGTGAAGCACTGATGGCCACTGCCGCTTCCAGTTCTGCATCGGGCGTCCAGCCCGCCAATGTCCGTTACAACCGCAACCGTCGCGGCCAGCTGGCGATCTGGTGGCAGGAGATCGACCGCCCCGTGCTGGCGATCGTCCTGATCCTCATGGGGATAGGGGCCGTGGCCGTCGCCGCCGGCTCGCCGGCCAGCGCCCGCCGTCTTTCCACCGCGCACGAGAAGCTTTCGCAGCTGCACTTCTTCTGGCTGCACTTGCGCTGGCAGTTCGTGGGCCTTTGCGCGATGTTCTGGGCGTCCAGCCTGTCGAAGGACAGCGCGCGCCGCGTGGGCATCCTGATCGCCGGGCTCATGCTGGTGGGACTGGTGCTGGTGCCGGTGGTCGGCTCCGAAGTGAACGGCGCGCGGCGCTGGCTGAAGGTGGGCTTCTCGATCCAGCCCTCGCAGTTCCTGGGTTCCGGCTTTCCGATCCTGCTTGCCTGGATTCTCTCCTGGCGCGCGCGCGATCCGCACATTCCCGTGGTGGCGATCTGCTTCTGCCTGATGGGCCTGCTCGGCGCGTTGCTGATGGCGCAGCCGGACTTCGGCTCGACCATGCTGTTTTCGGGCACGTTCTTCGTGATGATCCTGCTGGCGGGCATTCCCCTGAAGCGCATCGGCATGTTCGCGGGACTTGGCGTCGCGGGCATCGTCCTGATGTATTTCACCTATGACAACGGCCGCAACCGCATCGACTCGTTCCTCTCGGGCGGCAATGCCTTCGACCAGGTGGACCTTGCCCAGCGGACCCTGCTGAACGGCGGATGGTTTGGGCAGGGCTTCTGGATGGGCGGCCGCAAGATGGCGCTGCCCGAAGCGCATACGGACTACATCTTCTCCGTGATCGGGGAAGAATTCGGCCTGATCGCCTGCATGATCATCGTCATGATCTACCTCGCCCTGCTGACCCGGGTAATGCTGCGCCTGGTGGAGGAGGAAGACCTCTTCACCGTGCTCGCCGCGTCCGGCATCGCCTCGCAGTTCGGCGGGCAGGCCTTCATCAACATCCTGGTCAACCTCCAGCTCTTCCCGTCCAAGGGCATGACCCTGCCGCTGATCAGCTACGGCGGCTCGTCCACGGTCGCCATGTGCATGACCGTGGGCCTGCTGCTGGCGATTACGCGCCGCAATCCGTTCATCAAGCGCGAGAAGTTCTCGCTTCGCGCCGTTGGAGACTTTTCTTCATGAGTTCGGCCGTAAAAGGCTTGGTAAGCCGTCATTATGTCCTCGCCGCGGGCGGGACGGGCG
>NZ_JBJDRF010000102.1:0-7965 GCF_044987305.1 Novosphingobium sp. ZW T3_23 | reverse complement strand
CTTGCGTAGTATCTCGTTGGCCTGCCGCAGTTCGCGGACTTCACGCTCCAAGGCCTTGAGTTTCTCGGCAGTTTCCGTCGGCACGCCTCCGCGCTTGCCGCTGTCCACCTCGGATTTCTTCACCCATTCCAGCAGTGTGTGCCCGGAACACCCGATCTTCTCGGCCACCGATGTGATCGCAGCCCAGCGAGAGGGATAATCGCCCTCGTGATCCAGTACCATGCGGATCGCCCGCTGCCGAACCTCAGGGGCAAACTTGTTCGTCGTCTTGCTCATCGTGGACCCTATTCTCTCAGGAGTTGGGGCCTCCGGCAATCCCGGGGCGGTTCAGTTCTGGAATTCTACGAAACCATCTACAAGATGACCCCTGCCCATACGCAGGACATCCATGCCGCGCTGATCGACAATCCAGACATCGAGGTCATCACTAAATTTGGCGGTGCCCGCCGCAAGGCGAACGCCATCAACATCAATGATACCGTGAAGTTAAAACCCCAAAGAAGCTTCTACCAGATGTTTGGTACATGAGCCGGGTCCAATCCCTCCATCATCCCGGAAAGCGCGCCATCCGGATCGCGAAGCGCCCTAGTTGCCGGTTTGTTGAAAGACGACCCTACGATCTCGAGGAAGCGCACCATGAAGGGCAAGAGTCTCATACCAATGTCGCCAAGGCCGTGGACAATGGCTTCATCAGCAGCCCCCCGATTGAACCAGGGCCGGTGCCGTTCACGATGCACTGAGCGCCAACCCGGTAGGCATGCAGAGGCAATTTGATCTGGCGCCGGGCACCGGTTGAACAGGACCGCCGCCCTGCCGCCGCTCACCATCTCCAATCGCGACAACAAAGATCCATTAGAACAGATTCCCGGCAGACCGGCGCACAGAGGTCAAAATGAAGATAGAACGACTGATAATTGAGAACTTTCGCTGCTTTGGCCCGGCAGGCGCGGATATTAAATTCCAGGACGACCTTACTGCTTTTGTCGGAAATAACGGCTCGGGGAAGACAGCGATCTTTCACGCGCTGTCACGGCTGTTCGGTCCGACGACAGCTCAGCGCCGCGTTACAAAGAAGGATTTTCACCTTGCGCGCGCAGCTTCCGAACTGTCGAACGGTGCAACGCTGGCTATCGAGTGTCACTTCGCTTTCCCAGAGTTGGAAGCGGATGAAGATGATCCCAGTGTCCCGGACGTCTTCTATCAAATGGCGGCCAGCGGCGAGGGAGCACCACTCAAGCTTCGCATCCGACTGGAGGCGGTCTGGGAGGAAGATCTGACGCCGGAAGGCACGGTCACCGAGGAAGTGAAATGGGTGGGGACCTTCGACGACGACTACGATTGGGACCAATGTACGCGCGTGGCCGCCATCGACCGCTCGCTAATCCAGCTGATCTACGTGCCAGCCAGTCGAAACGCCTTCGACCAGGTCACGAGCCTTCTGAAGGGAAGGCTGTGGAAGGCGGCGAAATGGTCCCAGGACCTCAACGAAAAGGCCGGCGAGGTATCCTCAGCGCTGCAGACGGCGTTCGAGGATGAGGCGCCTGCCGATTTCATCATCGAACGACTGGCCAAGCGCTGGGACGAGGTTCGTCAGGGCGATACTGCTGCCACCCCTTCGCTGCAGCTTGTCGAAAGTCGATTGGAAGATCTCCTCAATCGCGCGGAGTTCGCCTTTACGCCGACGAAGGGCTCGGGCGTCCATAGGCTGGATGATTTCAGCGACGGGCAGCGATCGCTCTTCCACATCGCCCTCACTGCCGCGACGCTCGAAATCGAACGCGATGCCCTGGCGGCAAGCGCCGGCGATGCCCTCTTCGATCAGGAGCGGCTGCGCCGAACGGCACTGACAATCCTGGCGATCGAGGAACCGGAGAACAGTCTCTCCCCCTTCTTCCTTAGCCGGATCATGCAACAGAGCCGGGATATTGGGGGCATGCGCGAAGCCCAGGTCATCCTGTCCAGCCATAGCGCAAGTATTCTTTCGCGGGTGGAGCCCACCGAAGTACGCTACACTCGCCTCGCCGAAAAAACGCGTCGATCCTCCGTCAGGCAAGTGACCTTGCCGGCGACGGACGATGAGGCCAGCGCTTATGTGAGGCTCGCCGTGCGGGCCTACCCCGAGCTCTACTTCGCGCGCTTCGTCATTCTCGCGGAAGGCGACTCCGAGAGCATGGTGCTGCCCCGCTTGGCAGATGCGATGGGCATACCGCTCGGCCGCTCGTTCGTTCCGGTGGTTCCGTTGGGCGGCCGTTTCGTCAGACATTTCTGGAAGCTGCTCGACGATCTTAAGATACCGCACGCAACGCTGCTCGATCTGGACCTGGGCCGCAAGCATGGCGGCGCCGCGGCGATAAAGGGCATCGTTGAGGAACTGGCAGCAATCGGCAACGACCTGTCCGAGAACGCCAGCGTGGTCCTGGGCGATGTCGATCCGGACGATCTACCTACCCTCGACGATGCGGAGCTCCTTGACGAGGATCAGGGCCACCCTTGGCTTAAAGCCCTGCAGCACGAAAATATCTACTTCTCCTCGCCCATCGACCTGGATTTCGCGATGCTGAAGCTGTTTCCCAAGGCTTATCAGAAGGTGCAGGATGGCGGTCTTGGCCCGCGGAGCGATGCGAAATCCCTCGCCTCGAAGAAAGCCACCACTCTGAAGACCGGCGGAAAACCGGAGCTCTACAACGAGGACTACGACAGGGAATTCGTCTGGTATCCCTACCTGTTCCTCAGTGCAAGCAAGCCAGAAAGCCACTTGCGGGCACTGGCCGAAATTACGCCTGAGGAATTGGCTGCGGACGCGCCCGACGAGTTGAAACGCCTGTTGAAGCGCGTTGAAGAAGCCTTGCGCTGATGGTCTACGTCACCCCTGCCAACTGGCGGCCCCAGGGCATTGCCGACCTGGAGCCTCGTGCCTGGAAAGCCTTGCGTGAAACCGATCGCAGCGTCTGTGTCACCGCGGGGGCGGGAGCCGGTAAAACGGAATTTCTCGCTCAGAAGGCGACCTACCTCCTCCAAACTGGCCTGTGTCCGGCGCCGCAGCGCATCCTGGCGATCAGCTTCAAAAGGGACGCCGCCCGAAACCTCGCGGACCGTGTTGCCGCCCGGTGCCCTCCCGAACAGGCACGGCGCTTCGTATCCATGACGTTCGATGCGTTCACCAAGCATCTGCTCGATCACTTCGGGGCAGCGATCCCTGCAGATCTGAGGCCTCCCGCTGATTACGAGATCACCTTTCTCACGTCAGACCAGCTGCGCAATTTCCTGCGCAATGTGGACGCGCCTAATGTTGATCCGGATAGACTTGATAGGGCTGTGGCCGGAACATCCCTGCCGCTTGATACGGCGGGCCTGAAACCTCGCACACTCCAAATATTGCAGGCGTTCTGGACGGCGATGTACGAAGAGTTCGATCAGTGCCAGCTGACATTCCCGATGATCAATCGTCTGGTCGGGTTAGCACTACGAACGAACCCAATGCTCCGGCGCGCTTTGCGCTCAACCTATCCGATCGTCCTCTTGGACGAGTTTCAGGACACCACCACCCCCCAATATGATCTGTTGCAGCAGATCTTCGATATGCGTCAGACGATCTTCACCGCAGTAGGCGACGACAAGCAGAAGATCATGGGCTGGGCCGGGGCGATGGACGGGGCCTTCAACACGTTTGCGAAAGACACCAACGCGAAAAGGATTTCCCTTCTGTGCAATTGGCGTTCTCACGCCGAGCTCGTCCAGATCCAGCACATCATCGCGGCGCGGATCGATCCCCAAGTCGAGCCTGCCGACGCCCGCGGCCGCCGTATAGTCGACGGCCATATCTCGGCGATCTGGGTCTCGCGCACGCGCGAGGAGGAAGTCACGGCCCTGGCCGACTGGATCGCAGCAGAAATCGCAGCTGGGCTTCCCGCACACGATATCGCGATCCTGGCCCGAAAGCGCGTCGATCGCGTCGAGAAGGCGCTTGCATCCGCCCTTGCCGAACGCGGCATAGCCCTACGTAACCTCGCCCGGAATCTGGGGGCGATAGCGCTGCAGGATCTCCTCGCCGAAGAACTGACCACTATCCTGCTGGCCTTCCTGCGCCTGGGCGCGAAGCGACGCGACCCGGCGGCCTGGGCCTTGGCGCAGGAAAGCTTACTGCGCCTGGAAACCTCCCTCGACGCTGATGATGAAAGAGCGCAGCGCAAGGTCGCCGATCGTGTCGTGGCAATTGCCGCTACCCTGCGCCAGGCGATGAGCACGGCTCCTGTCTCGCCCGTCGGCGCTAAGGCCATTGTATCTTTGCTGGGTGATGAGATCGGGTTGGGTGCCCTGCGCCGGGCGTCCTTCTCCTATCAACGAGAGGCCGAGTTCACGCGTGTGGTTGATGGCATCAACATGCTCTTGACGGAATCGACTGCTGAGGCTGGTACCTGGAGCGAGGCCCTCGACCGCTTCGAGGGGATCGACCAGATCGCATTGATGACGGTCCACAAGAGCAAAGGCCTCGAGTTTCACACCATGATCTTCTTCGGCCTGGACAACAGCAGCTGGGCCAGCCTGAAGCCGGGTGCGGACGAAGAGCTCAATGCCTTTTTCGTGGCGTTCACCCGTGCCGCACAGCGTGCGTTCTTCACCTGTTGCGAGGAGAGAGGCGGCGAAATCGAGTGGCTGCAAGAACTCCTGGGCAATGCGGTACCAAAAATTCCCTTTCCATGATCGTCGGCCTTCCACCCCCGGTAAGCCAATCCTAAATCGGAAGGCTCCTTCCAGAAAATCGCTGATGGTAGAGTTACTAAGGAGCAGTGGTGCTGCGCGCAAAAGACCTTTCAGACCTTGTCGCCATCGTCGGCGAGGCACAATTGCAGCCACCTGGATCGGGAACGGCTCCACCTATCGCGCTTGCTCGTAACGCTTCAGACTTTCTCCGCAGTGATCTCCAGTGCTTGACGCATATTGCAAAGATCGCTGCTGCAGCCGGGGATATCGATGAAAGCGTTGCGCATGTTGCACAGCGGATCGTCGAGAAAGCCCGGAACGGCCACCTGGCGATCCTTTCAGAACGAACCAGCTGGATCTCAGCCGCCCGATGGGGCCTCAATGAAGTCCTTCGGATGCCGCCGTTTCATCTGCCACCCGGCGCAGCATCGCGTGCTCAGGAGGTCGGCAGGGCTTGCCAGCGCCTCCGCAAGCAGAATTACACCGTCCACATTGATGTAAACGGAAGCTATTTGAACGACCAGTCCCGCAAGGCTATTCTCACAAGGATCAACTCTCTTGCCTGCTTGCTTGGCGGCTCGACCGTCCTTGATCAACTTTTTCGAGTGCGTAAGGGCAGCTTATCAGATGTACCGCTCCGAAGCCGACGTTCCGGAAAGTCCCAGACCCAGCCGCTCACGGATGCACTGCGGCGCAGCAAGGACAAGGTGAGATATCGGACGGCAGCACTGGTTTCCGAGAATAGACCGCCCTGCTCCGGCCTTAACCCAGCTCCTTCATCAGCCGCCCCGCCGCCTATGCTAGGCGCCAAAGTTGCGGTTGTAGGTGAGCGGCATCCGCGGGCTCTTCCAGCGCAGAGCATCCATGGTGCCGGCGAGATCCTCAACGCTGGCTAACAAATCTTGGTTGAGCCCCACCCGCGTCGAGTGGGCTAAATCCCCTGGAGCAGCCGAGCCATATCGTGCGCCGTCAAATCCGGCAGCGCCGCCGCGATCGAAGGCGCGTACACTCACAATTTTCCGTCGGCATCCCAGCGCGAATGCTCAAACGATTAGCCCACAGCTGACCTTGGAGCCGCACGGCCGACACGACACTTACAGCGACACGTCAGGCACGATCGCTCTTCGCGGAAAGCATGGCTTTTCCTGTTGCGCCGGTGGCGCTAGAGCACCCATTGGTGCGACCCGACAGGGATTGGCGAACGCTGTAGAACGCCTTCACGGATGAAGGAAATCACATTTAGCGAAACCAGCGATCGTTTTTTCCTCAGGAAGCATGCGAAACAGCGACGAAAAACGGCCCGGTCCAGCAAAGCGGAACCGGGCCAGTTATGTAAAAGGACTCGCCAACAGCGCATCCCTCGGGTCGCAGCCTTATCGTGCCTAAACCGAGCTTAGGGATCAATCGCCATCGGTTGGTATGTGATCCCTGATTGGCACAGGGAATTCGAACGCGATCGGCTAACTTAGCTTTTTCATAAGCCGCCCGGCGGCGCCATGCTCGGCAGCGAGGTTGCGATTGTAGGCGAGCGGCATCCGCGGGCTCTTCCAGCGCAGCGCGTCCATAATGCCGGCCAAGTCCTCGCCGCTGGCAAACAAATCCTGGTTGAGCCCGACCCGCGTCGAGTGCGCCGAGATCCCTTGGAGCAGCCGCACCAAGTCGTGCGCCGTGAGATCCGGCAGGGCGCCGCGATCGAAAGCACGCTGGATGATTGCCCGATAAAGCGGACCGATCGAGCCTGGATGCAGCGGCTTCTCGCCGATATCGTATTCCACCCGCGCCGGCATTGCCGGCTTGGAGACAGTCTTGCGCAGGTCCCAGATCTCACGGCCGGAGATGGTCTCGATCCGCCGGCCTTTGATCGCGGGGCGCGCCTTGTAGCGCCGCACCTGCACCCGCCGGAACAAGGCGCCCTCGGTAATTTCGGCTGCTTCGGTCCACGCGAGGATCGCGGCGACACTCCGCGGGCTCAGGAACGCGGTGGCCCCCTCCCCTTGCTGGTCGCCTTTGTGCTTCAAAATCCGCAGCAGCCTAGCCTCGGGATCTATCGCCTCGGCGAAGTGCTCGATCGCCACCGCGCACAGCTCGGAGGCACGCAGTCCGGTATCGTAGGCCACCGACAGCAGCGCCCGATCGCGCAGGCCTGGCAGATCCTCGGAGCAGCTGTCGAGCAAGGCGCGAATATTGAGCCCGCGCGGCGCATCACCCGCAACGTCGCGCACCGGCCCCTTGAAGCGCAGCGGCCGCGCCTGGGTCTGCGCCACGCCCTTGCCCTTGTTGATGGCCGCGAGACGCAACCTGACCAGCGGCGCCACGGTCGGGTCGGCGATGCCAAGCAGCTTATGCACACGTGCGATCGAGGCCTTGTAACGCGAAAGCGAGGCCGGCTTGCTGCCCTCCCCCGCCCGGGCGTCGAGATAGTCCGCCACGACTTCGGGGGTTGCCGGCAACGTGATGCGATTGTGCCGACGGCACCACAGGTCGAAGGCCTCGAGGTCCGACTGCAGCGCGCGGAGCGTATGTGGCGAGGACGCCGCCTGGAACGCGGCGATGAGCGGTTCGTCGAGGGTGAGGCGTTCGCCGGCGCGCAGCTTGACGATCGCCCACGCCAGATCGCCGAGCCCGCCTGGCGCCGTGGCGGAATTCTCCGCGGAAATCCGGGGTCTTGGGACGGCGGCATCTCGAGGTTGCATGGGGCCGAAATGTACCTTCTTTTTGGAAAAGGGTCAAATATGCTTATGTGATAACTGTAATTATCAAGTGTCCATTTTCAGACGCTTTCTTAGATGATAACCAACTTGCTAGTTTGGTTGTGATTAGCGCCGTGTTACACCGCCCGCATGGACGCCGAAAACGAGACCTACTTGCTGCTCGGCCGGCTCGACGGACGCCTGCAAACCAGCCCCGCCACCGACCTGTGGCTGGCGCGAATGCGGCTGAAAGGCGCGGTTTTGCTGGCCGAGCTCGCAGGCGTGCCGATTACCGAAGACAGCCTGCTTGCCTGGATTGGCGGGCGCAGCCCGCCCCCGCGCCGCAGCGAGGGCCTCAACGATCCGCTGTCGATCGCGGCGCTGTTTCACTTCGCGCTGCAGGCCGAGGACACCGCCGGCGATCCGGTGGCCGAGGCGTCTCTGCGCGTGCTGCGCACCCTCCTCGACGATCGCGCCGAAGCCGAGCTCTATGCTGCCCAGGATCTCGCCTGGTTCGGCCCGGTTTCAACCAAGGCCAAGCGCGCGCTGCTGGCCCCCCTGCCCTCCCCCGGAT
>NZ_JBJDRF010000101.1:0-8033 GCF_044987305.1 Novosphingobium sp. ZW T3_23 | reverse complement strand
CTCTTTGGGGGGATGGGCGCTTTGCCATGCGGAAGCCTTAGGTCCGGTAGGCAACCCCGGCGACGGTATATGGACTCGCCAAGAACACGCTCGTGGCCGAAGCCCTCGACGACGAATGCTCGGCAAATGCGAGGCAACCCGCGCTCGCCATTGGCGCTCGCTGAGGCAGGCGTTGATCGCCAGGGATCAAGCACCGCTAACGGTGCCTGTGTGCATGAGCGGGCAGGGGGCTCCAATCGAGCCGGTGAAATTGCGCGGTGAGGGAAGGCGGGCGAACCGAGGGTCTCGCCAGCGAGGTCAGAAACCGGGTAGCTGGTACTTGTTGCGCTCGTGGTGCTTCTTCATGAAGCCGTAGAAGCGCTTGGAGTAATTGCGCGGCAGCTCTGTCGGATTGGCACCGAGGAATTCGTCGAACGTCTTCATGAGGACGTCAAGATCCCAACCGGGGCACTCCTCGCGAATAGCCTGGTAGATTTCGCGATCGAGGATGTCCTGGGCCCGACTGCCGCGCGGCGGCTGCGGTGCTTGCCTGGCAGCCTCTCCATAGACCTCGGCATGCGGATCCGCCGGGTTGGTGTCTTCGAACTTCAGGCTTGCCGCCGTGCGCGTCAGAAGCCCGCGGGTGAGGCGTGGATCGACAAATTCCTCGGCCGAGGCAGTCGCGATTTGCGACACCGGCTTCGCAGGAGAAGCGGCGGCAGATGAAGTTCGTGAACGCGAAGGGGCCGCACGCTGGGGCGAGGGCAGGGGAGGGGCCTTGGCGTTATTTGCCGGTCGTCCTTCCAGGTATTTTCTCATGACCATCTTGAGCTTGGGGCGCGGCGTTTCGGCACCGATTACCTCGAGATCGATCTCGGGAAGGCTGTTTGCGCGCGCCAGTTCAAGGATCTTGTTCTTGAATGAGGGAAGGGAGCTTTCGCTGCCGCTCTTTTGGTGCAGCGTCTCAAAGCCTATCGTGAACCCCTCGGCGCCATTACCGCCGGCGTGCTTGCGGCTCGCTCGGTACAGCCATTTGCCAAGCCCGCTGGTGATTTCGAAATAGAGCGGCGAGATGGCGAGGACGTTCCGCTTGTCCATCACCCCTTCGAAGAACCACTTCGACAGCGTGATCTCCATACCGAGGGAACGCTGGGTCTTCTCGTCGACCAAGTGCGTATAGCTATCGATCCACGAGAACGTCGTCTCGCGCGTCTTGGAGTTCGCACGGATGTTGGTCTTGATCGTGGTCGCCTGGAGGCGATCAAGCGCAGCGATCAAGCGCTCGTAGGCACGCCCGCTGACACCCCAGCAAATCCGCCGCAGCAGGTCGCCGGGCTGAAGCCGGATGGTAGCTGAGAGATCGTTGTCGCCGCGCTCGCGCAGCTCGTTCAGGTGCGACGCCAGATAGATCATGATGTCCGCGTCCCAGATCGTCGCCATGCCGTACTCGGGATTGGCGGAGACATGGACGTGAACGGTCTTGTCCGGGCTCAGGTAATCGATGGGCTTGATGCGCTTCTTCTTCGCCAGGCTGAAGAAGGGACGCTGCATGGTTTCCTGATAGTCGCGCAGCGAGATGTCGCTGAAGTCGGGCAGCGTGAAGAACATCTCGAACTGGACTTTCCGGCCGCCTGCGGTGGCCGGTGACGCATCAGAAGTCACACTGCAAACCCATCCATCTCTATCGCGTCCCACGCGTGGGACATCTTGCTTAAGATATTGAAATATAGTCTAAAAAATTGGTTTCACAGAGTTGCGAAGCCACAGGTCTCAGCGACCCGGCTTGCGATTTATCTTGGCGTTGTCGATCAGCGGTCGGAGCGCCTCGAGGATTTCGTCCGTCGACAGTTCGCTAGGCGTCAGCGTCAAGGTGAGACCGCGGCCCCGATCCTGATCGACCTGTCCAATTCGCGTACCCCCGGCCTCGATCACCGTTTTCTGCGATCGGCCGCGACTGGTCGTGGTCGTCGCCTTGACCAGGCGGGCGACGACTTCGGCGCCGGCTATCGGTTCCTCGTCGCCGGATTGCCGGAAGCTCTGCTCGTTTGCGATGTGGACAGCAGCTTCCTCCATCTTCGCAAGGCTCGCTGAATTGCGAATGAGCGGGAGGAGCTTGTCGCCGTACCGGACGTGGAGATCCATCGGCGAATTGAAAGCGCTGACAATGGACTGCGGGATCTCGGTGAGGCCGATGTACCGGGCAAGGCTGGACTTCGAGAGTTTGACGCGATCGGCCATCTTAGCCTGGACGCCGTCGTAATATGCGTCGACCGCGGCCTTGTAGTTGAGGCCACGCTCGAGGTCCGAAATATCCTCGCGCTCGCGGTTCTCGATGTCGGCAAGCCGGAATGCGGCCTCGTCATCGATGTCCTCTATGATCGCAACGAGTTCGATGTCGGGATAGTGGTTGGCATTGAGCCAGCTGACCGCCCAGTGACGCCGGGTCCCGGTGATCAGCTCGTAGGGACGTTCTGCTCCCTTGGGTGATCGGCGAACGACCACCGGAATGCGATTGCCGTTCTCGGCCTGCAGGGAGTCAATGAGCGAGCGTACGCGAACTTCCGACAACATCGCATAATCGCGGGCGTTACCGGGCCAGATCGAGCATTCGGAAGGCTTGAGGCGGATCGATGGCTTCTTTACCATGCGCGCGGCCTCGCCGAACGCGTCGAGGCGCTTGCTTGTGAAATTCGCCCGCGGCTCGGCGGGGGGCGCTTCGTTGGCGACGACGATCGGTTCGGCGGGGCCTGCTGCGAGCGCTTCGCCAATCATGGACCTCCGGCTCATGCTGCAGCACTCGCAAGAGCGTCAGCCGCGCGCCCGGCGATGCTGGTCGATGACCACTGCTGGCGCATTTGCTGGACAACCTCGTTGAAGACGGCATCCAGGTTTTCTCGGCAGCGATTGTAGGTGGCGTGCGAGGCGGAAGGTTTGCTCTCGTAAACCGATCGGAACGCCTGGGTGGCGTTCTTGATTTCCTCAGAGGCAAGAATGGGTTGGCTAAGCAGATAGGTGCCGTAAGTCGCCTGCATCATCTTCCACATATCGTTCTCGCCCGGCTTGCTGGGCGTGTAAGTCGAGCAGACCACGCGGATGAAGCCGTAGTCGACCGGGGTGTCGTTGGCCTCAAGCACTTCGATGTTTTCCGCGATGGTGTTCATGAAGTGGATGGTCGAGAGGTAGTCGAGCTGGCGTGCCGGAACTGGCACCAGGAGCCCGGTCGCCGCGGCCATGACGTTGAGACCGAGGAAGCCCATTGCTGGCGGCGGATCGAGCAGGATGACGTCAAAGTCCTTGATCACGCTCGTGATGCCAATGCGGAGCCGCTGGAGACCTTCCCGCACGGCCTGACCGCCTTCCCGCAAGGTCGCGGTGAGATCCCATTCGGCATCCTGAAGACCAAGACTCGAAGGAATGATCTTGATCGTCGGCCAGGCCGTATCGTGGATGGATGCAGTAAAATCGTCGAAGTTGCTGCGCGGCGAGAGGAAATTGCCGAGCGTCTCTTCCTCATCGAGCAATGTCTCCGGCTTGATATCGAACATTGTGGTCGTCGATGCCTGCGGATCGCAGTCGATCACCAGGACCTTGTAGCCGTGCAGCGCGAGGTAGTCGGCGAAATGCTTGGTGATCGTCGACTTGCCGACACCGCCCTTGAAGTTCTGAACCGCAATGACGACAGCATCCTCGTCCGCGGACTTGCCTGGATGGATTCCCAGGGCCTCGCGGATCAAGGTGAGGTCCTCAAGGGCATAGTACCGGCGGCCGTTTGCCAACTGCTTGGGAGCGGGCAGTCGACCTTCCTTTTCGGCCTTGGCAAGAGCTTCCGGGGTCCGACCAACCAATTCGGCGGCAATCCCCGGTCCGAACGTCATGTCGAGAACCTTGCGGTCTTCCGGATTGAAAACGATTTTCTTGACCCGATCGCTCATCTCTTCGCACGTACGCGTGATCGCGCGCAGCGTGTTGACGGTGTACGACATCGGCTCTTGGCTCCCTGTGAATCAGCTTAGCTGCTTCGGTTCGTGTTCAAAGAGCAGAATTATGCATGAAAGTCAAACCTGTGCCAATCTGCGGCTCCGGAGCCGAACGACGCAAGATTTTACGACCGTGATGCAAACTGGGGTTGTCGTGGCGGCTTAGCTTACGAACTCGGGAGGCCATCGACCGATTTGCTTCCTGCGCGAAAGCATTGCGAAGCCACCGAATTGCGGAAAAGACGGGGGTATGAGGGTTCCGGCGCCGCCTCGCGGTGACTAGGCTACCCGGGGTTGCCGGCTACGAACGAGACCGTGCAGGAGAGTGAAGTCGCAGATGAATTGGTACGCAAGACAGGAAAGCTGGCAGGCCCAAAACAGCGACGCCCGCGATGAAGCGGATATCGACTATTCGCGGGTAATCCATTCCGCATCGTTCCGGCGCCTGCAAGGCAAGACGCAGATCCTGAACCTCGGGGACAGCGACTTCTATCGGACCCGGCTTACCCATTCGCTTGAAGTCGCTCAGATCGCGGGCGGTATCGCCCGCCAGTTCCGCAAGGATTTTCCCGAGCACCCTGCGATTCCTCACCTGCCTGAGCATAGTCTCTTGCAGGCGATCGGCAACACGCACGACCTCGGCCACCCTCCGTTCGGCCACGGAGGCGAGGTGGCGCTCAATTACTGCATGCGCGAGGCGGGCGGGTTCGAGGGCAACGGGCAGACATTGCGCATCCTCTCCCGATTGGAACAGTTTTCGGCAGGAGCTGGCGCCAATCTTATGCGCCGTACCTTGCTCGGCGTTTTAAAGTACCCGGTTCCCTATTCGCAGGCCTATAATCCGGCGTGTCCCCCGCGGCTGAACGGCCGAACCACCGCAATCAGCATCATCGACCGTGCGGCATCCAAGCCGCCAAAATGCTATCTCGATACCGAACGCGATGTCGTGCAATGGGTGCTCGAGCCACTTTCCAGTGCCGATCGGGAGAAGTTCACAGCTCTTTTCCCTCAGAACGGAAAGCATCACAAATCCGTCCATAAATCGTTCGATTGCAGCATAATGGATGCTGCTGACGATATCGCTTTTGGGGTTCACGATCTGGAGGACGCGCTTGCGCTCCGGCTGGTGGACGAGGGGACATTCCGGGCGCTGGTTCCGGAAGAAAGCTGTGCCTCGTTCCTCTCCTACCTCAAGCATAAGTATCCGCAGGAATCCGAGAACAACGTCTATGAGCGACTGATCGCAATGTTGTTCGGCGAGGGGGGCGAACGCAAAAGATGTATTGGCCGGATGGTCGGACACCTGATCACCCATTGCGAGATCGAAACTCATGAAGAGTTTGACGATCCTGTGATCCGTTACCGGGCCGGGATGCGGGTTGGCCCAAAGGCCTTTCTCGGCGCGCTTAAGGACGCAGTCTATCGCGCCGTCATCCAGAGTGCAGGCGTCCAGCAACTCGAATTCAAGGGCCAGAAGATGGTTGTGTCGGTCTTCGAGGCGCTATCCTCCGAGCCCCATCTTTTGCTGCCGCAGGACCAGCTTTCAAGGGTCCGTCATGGTGAAGATGTCCCAAGAGTCATCTGCGACTATATAGCCAGCATGACCGACGGCGCCTTGCTCAAGGCCTACGATCGGCTGTTCAGCCCGCGGATGGGTTCGATCTTCGACCAGATCTGAAAGAACGCACCGCGCTGGCGAAGCAGGGTGGGGCCAGGAGAATGCCGGAGCGCACATCAGCCTGCGCTGCGTTCTACCGGTTGGTCATGATGTTGGAAGTGTCTTGCGGGCAGGTCGGTCATCAACTCGCGTTGGCCGCAAGCTTGAGCCAGGATGTTAATCTTGATCTGCCGTTCGGCGAACAGATGTTCCTAGAGCAGTAGGTCTGATGCCCGCAAATCACGGCCTTGCCAAAACTGAAGGGACTTCTCGCGCGTCCACCAGGCAGCCAATCGTGCTGTTTACGAACGTGCACTGGTGCTGCGACCGGTTCCGACCTCATCCTTGATCGCGGCGCGAGGCTTTTCAGCACTATGAACGAGATGAAGGTAGCCCGGTAGCGTAGCCGGTAGTATCCTTACTTCGCCCGTTTCGTCGTACCGGCGCAGCGGTGAGCGGTATCATGACTGGGCGCCGCAACAGCTGCGAAATGGCGGGATGGCTCTTTACTTGTGAGCCGTTAAGGGGAAAGACATTTTCATCCGATGATTTTACTGAGGAAATGCCCAAATGTCCCAAGCCGAGCAGCCGGAACTGACGCGCCTCACCGTCGAACTGCTGAGCGCGTTCGTAGCGAACAACGCTGTCCCCAGCAGTGAATTGCCGGGCTTGATCGAGACGACCCGGGCGGCGCTTGCCGGCAATACGAAGGAAACAGGCGAGGCGGTGCCGCACCACACCCCGGCTGTGTCGGTAAAGGACAGTCTTTCCTCGAACGACCACATTGTGAGCCTGATCGATGGAAGGCCCTATAAAGCCTTGAAGCGGCATCTTGCGAGCAATGGATTGACGCCAGAGCAGTATAAGGCGCGCTATAACCTCCCTGCCGATTATCCGCTGGTCGCACCCAGCTATTCCGACCATCGCCGCAAGGTTGCAAAGGCCATGGGGCTAGGCGGCAAAGCGGAAGCTGGCCGTGCCGCACGTGAAACGGCCGAGGCCGTGAAGGCGCCGACCGAAGCCGCACCCGCGAATCCCAAGGCATTGACTGCCGCTATGGCGGCCGCCGAGGCGCCAGGCAGCAAACAGCCCGCCGCCAGGAAAAGAGCTGTCAAGGCGAAGAAGGCCGGCGCAGGCAACGCTGCTGCGGAGACGCGCACCTCGAAAAAGAAAAGTGCGGCGCCGGCGAAAGGGGCTACGCTGCAGCCTGCGAAGTCGCGGCGGCCTGACATGAGCACCGCTGTTGCCATGCCAGCTGCAAAGCCCGCCCGCAAACTGGCTTTGCTCAAGGGACTGATGGCCGAGGCAATCCAGGGTAACAGCGATAGCACCAATGCGGTCGCCTCGCCTGTCAGCGCCGAGCCCAAGCCGAGCGGTACTGGCAGCGCCCCCGGGGCGGCCGAGGCTTCGCCGACCACGACGGAGAAACTGGTTACCCGCGCAAAGGCGAACCCGGCTCGCAAGATGGCGCATCCGAAATCGGCTGCCGCCGCGCCGTTACAGGCCGAAGCTACCGCCTCTCGATTGCTGGCGGTGGCCGGGCCGAGCTCGAACAAGACGCCCGGGGTCAAGTCCGACTCCCTGACGGCTGAAACGAGTTCCTCCGCTGCAGCAAGCCCGGTCACCAGGACGAGGCGCGAGCGCAAGGCGCGCCCAGGCATTAAGGGCGGCTCCAATGAGGGCGTGAAGCTGTCACCTGCGGCGGCGAAGAGCAGCGACACCTGAACTCGCGCTCTCGGCAGCAACGCCGAAAACTTCATATTTCCATGCAGTCTATACCCGGCGGGCCAGCATTGGTCCGCCGTTTTTCTGGTAGGCGACCTTGCGATCGATGGCCGCCGCATAGCGGGCGAGCGCATTTTTGCTCTGGTTGATGGGGGCTAAAGAGGGGCGAGGTTCGGTGTCCGGACAGGCTGCCCCAAGAAGCAGCTCGAATAGCATGATGCTGCCTGTGAAGCTCGCCGATGCTCGATCGCCATTTTCGCGTCGGTGATATCTTCCGCGATGCCCCCGATGCGCGTGACATGGCCGTTTCCGGCCAGAGGGAAGTCGGTGTTTCGTAATCAGCGGAAGGTGCTATCGGACGGGCGTTGATTGCGGAACTCGTGGACAACGGCATCACCGTGCCGAGCTTGCTCAATATGTTCGAATGCGGTGCTGCGATCCTCCGGCACGATCGTTGCTGCCCATTTCTCGATGTCGCCAAGGAAGGCTTCGGGCTCGACGCCATAGATCGCGGCGACGGCGGGGCTGACATACTCCAACTCTAGGCGACAGACCCATAAATTGGATCCCCAAAGAGGCGGCAGCATGATTCACTCTCCGGAAGGAGACGAGGCATGGCACGGTTTGATCTGACGGATTTTGAGTGGTCGGTAATCGAGCCTTTGCTGCCGACAAAGGTGCGGGGCGTGAAGCGG
>NZ_JBJDRF010000100.1:0-8385 GCF_044987305.1 Novosphingobium sp. ZW T3_23 | reverse complement strand
GGCGAGATCGTCGATGGCGATGGAGGCCCCTTGCATGGCTTGAGGCGATAGTGGAAAGGGCCACGAGTGCCAAGCTGGCCGCGTCCCACACGGAGTCGCCGATGTCGATTGCCCGCCTTACCGATGCCGAACGCGACGAAGCGCTGCCTGCGCTGCCTGCCTGGGAACTGGCGGAAGACGGCCTTGCTCTCTCGCGTAAGCTGAAATTCAAGGATTTCAACGAGGCGTTCGGCTTCATGACACGTGTGGCGATCCACGCGGACAAGGTCGACCATCATCCTGAATGGTTCAATGTCTACAATCGCGTGGAGATCACGCTGACCACGCATGACGCAGGCGGGCTCAGTCGCCGCGACGTGGAGATGGCGCGCTTCATAGACGCCCTGGCGCCCCAGGCCTGACAGGGGCGCTGCGGTGAAGCAGCACGAAGAGCTTTTTCTCACGCGCCCGCTGTCGGTCGTGCTGGATTTCGTGCGCTTCGGCGCGGCGCTGCTGGTCGCCGTGGGACACGCGGTCCAGCTGGGCCTCTATCACGGCTGGTTTCCGTTCGGCGTGCGGATGCAGCACTACTGCGTGATCGTGTTCTTCGTGCTGTCCGGGCTGGTCATCAGCACTTCGGTGCTGGGCGGTCGGTCCAGCCTGCCGCGCTATGCGGTGGCGCGTCTGTCCCGCATCCTGCCGGTCGCGATCCCCTCGCTGGTGTTCAGCACGCTTGCCGCCTACCTCCTGGCGGGGCCGGGTCCGGTCCGCATGGACAACAGCCCGGAAGACGCGCTGGCCGTGACCAGGCAACTCCTGGCGCCGCTGACGTTCATCAGCGCCTGGCCCGGCGTGGCGGGGCCGGTCTGGAACCCGCCATACTGGTCGCTTTGCTATGAGGTCTGGTACTACGCGATCTTTGCGCTGGCCTTCTTCCTGCGCGGCTGGTCGCGCGTCGTCGCCGTGGCCATGGGCTGCGTGGCGGCGGGCGGGGCGATCCTGCTGCTGATGCCGGTGTGGCTTTTCGGCGTGGCTCTGACCCATGCGCCGGTCGCGCGCCGTCTTCCGCTCGGCGCCGCGCCGATCGTGGCCCTTGGCGCGCTTGTGATGGCGCTTGCCCTGTTCCGTGTCGATCACGACGTGCTCAATCCGGTGCTGAAGGCCTGGTGGCCGGGCGATGCCGAATGGTCGCAATGGGCGCTTTCCGACGTGTTCATGGGCATCGTGATGACGCTGGCGCTGGTGGCCTTGCGCCCGGTGGCGAGCCGGTGGGAGGGCGCGATCCTGCGGTGCGGCGAGGCAGCGCGGACGCTCGCCGGTTTCTCCTTCACGCTCTACCTGTTCCACTGGCCCCTTATCCAGCTCCTGCGGTCCTGGGGGCTGGAGGCCGGCCGCAGCTTCCCTGTCTTCGCGGCACTGATCGCGCTGATCGTGCTGGCCTGCGCGGGGATATCGATCCTGACGGAACGCCAGTCGCCGCGTCTGCGCCGATGGATGGAGATGCGCTTTCTCGACAAACCCGCGCGCATGGCGCCAGCCTAAAGCGCGGGATTATTGTAGCAGTGCCAGGTGAAGATCGCGGCGGCGCCGCGATAGGGGCGCCAGTCCTCGGCCAATGCGCGCGTTTCCTTTTCGCTCGGGCGTTCCGCCAGACCCAGGATCTTGTGTAGCCCCGCCTGAACGGCGAGGTCGCCCGCAGGCCAGACGTCGGCGCGGCCTTCCGCGAAAAGAAGGTAGATTTCCGCGGACCATCTGCCGATCCCCTTGATCCGCACCAGTTGGGCGATGGCTTCCTCGTCGTCACGCGGGAGGTTGTCGAAATCCAGCGCCCCGGCGACAACCAGTTCGCAGAGGCTGCGTGCATAGCCTTGTTTCTGGCGCGACAGGCCGCATCCGCGAAGCGCGTCGAACTCCGCGGCCAGCAGGGTTTCGGGCGCGATTCCCTCACCCAGCAGGTCTTCGAGGCGTTTCCATACCGAAGCCGCCGCCGCCACCGAGACCTGCTGGCCCACGATCGTGCGCAGCAGGGTGGCATAGCCACTCGGCCGCAGGCGCGGCTCTGGGTAGCCGGCCGCATCGAGCGCGCGGGCGATGGCGGGCTCTTTCGCGGCGATGGCGTCCAGTCCCAGTTTCAGTGCGTCAGCGCTCAGGCCCATTCGTCGATTACCTTGCAAAAGCGGGTTGCAGCCATTAGCAGCCGGCCTCAAAGGCCGAAACATGCATGTTATGATACATGCAATATCAAAAGAGGATCGACGAGAATGCCGCAGATCATCGTCATCAACCAATCGGGCGAAGAATCTACTGTAGAGGCCGCCGAAGGCCGCACCCTGATGGAAACGATCCGCGACAGCGGCTTCGACGAACTGCTGGCCCTCTGCGGCGGCTGCTGTTCCTGCGCAACCTGCCATGTCCACATCGATCCCGCTTTCGCCGACAAGCTGCCGGCGATGAGCGAAGACGAGAACGACCTGCTCGACAGCTCGGACCACCGCAACGAATACTCGCGCCTGTCGTGCCAGGTTCCGATCACGGCGGCGCTCGAAGGCTGCAAGATCACCATCGCGCAGGAAGATTGAGGATTCGCGTCCAAGGCTGAGCGATCCGGCGTCGTCCCGGACTTGATCCGGGACCGCTGGCCGTGGACCGCCCACGCCGCGGCAGGGCGCTCTCACGCAAGCTATCGCCTCTAGAACTGCCAGCGGTCCCCGATCAGGTCCGGGACTACGGTGGGGCCATGCCGGAAGCGGTGAAAATCCGCTTTCGGCAGATAATCGCGCAAAACATTTGCGCCTTTCCCCTTCACTTCCTACCTGTGCGGCCATGACTGCACCGATCCCCCAGCGCTCCACTCTCGATCTCATCGGCAACACCCCGCTCGTCCTCCTCAAGGGGCCAAGCGAAGCGGCGGGCTGCGAGATCTGGGGCAAGTGCGAATTCGCCAATCCGGGCGCTTCGGTGAAGGACCGCGCGGCGCTCTGGATCGTGCGCGACGCAGAGGCGAAGGGGCTGCTCCAGCCCGGCGGCACCATCGTCGAGGGGACGGCGGGCAATACCGGCATCGGCATCGCGCTCGTCGCCAACGCGCTGGGCTACAAGACGATCATCGTCATGCCCGAAACCCAATCGCGCGAGAAGATGGACACGCTGCGCGCGCTCGGCGCCGAGCTGGTGCTCGTCCCGGCCGCGCCGTTTTCCAATCCCGGCCACTTCGTCCATACCTCGCGCCGCCTGGCCGAGGAAACGCCGGGGGCGATCTGGGCCAACCAGTTCGATAATATCGCCAATCGCAAGGCGCATATCGAAAGCACCGCCCCGGAAATCTGGCAGCAGATGGAAGGCCGCATCGACGGCTTCACTTGCGCGGCCGGCACCGGCGGCACGATCGCGGGCACGGGCCTGGGCCTCAAGGCGTTCGACGAGAATATCGCCGTCGCCTTGACCGACCCGCATGGCGCCGCGCTTTACAACTACTACGCACACGGCGAACTCAAGGCCGAGGGCAGCTCGGTTGCCGAGGGTATCGGGCAGGGCCGGATCACCGCCAACCTCGAAGGTGCGCCGATCGACACCCAGTTCCGCATTTCCGACGAGGAAGGCCTTGAATGGGTGCGCCGACTGCTGACGGAAGAAGGGCTCTGCCTCGGCCTGTCGTCGGGCATCAACGTGGCCGGGGCGGTCGCGCTTGGCCGCAAGCTGGTTTCGGAAGGCAAGACCGACGCGCGCGTCGCCACGATCCTGTGCGACACCGGCTTCCGCTACCTCTCGTCGCTCTACAATCCGGAATGGCTGAAGTCGAAGAACCTGCCCGTCTTCCCATGGCTGCAATCCTGAGGTAAACGGTCTGTCGATGGCAGGACACATTCCGCCTACTCTGGTCGGGGTCACGATGGTCGAACCGATCACATCACCGCAGCACTTCGTGCCGCCGACGGCGCGCGAACTGCGCTCTCAGGCCGTGCATCGCTTGCAGGTGGGGCTTTTCGGCCTCTGCGCCATGCTGCTGATCGTCGGGCTGGCGAACATCATCAACGATCGCACCCGCCTGATCGACACCACCGATCCGATCCAGCAGGTCGTCGCCGTGGACGCGAAGCCGAAAAAGACGGCGAGCGACCCGCTTGCCGATATCGGCGTGGTGCCGGCGGCCGATCCCAGCCCAACGCCCGCGCCGACGCCTGAAGCCACCGATGTCGAAACGAGCGGCACTGCGGTTCAGTAATTCGACGGTCGGCATTCCGCGCAGCTTGGTCACGCTTCTGGCGGGCGCCCTGGCACTCGCTGCCTGTGGCGATTCGGCCGCGCCGCGATCCGGCCGTCCGATCGGGCTCTATACCAGCCTGCCGATAGTCTGGGGCGAGAGCGGCGATATTCGCGCGCTGCTTGCCTCCGAACGGCCACGGCACTGGGCCCTGGCCGCGCTCTCATCGGCGGGACCGGTGATCCCCCTGGATGCGCTGGCGGATGGGAGCGGCACTCTGCCGCTGCCCCGCGATGCGCTGCTGGTGCTGGCCCAGCCGCGCCCGCTCGGCCCGCAGGAAAACGTGGCGCTGGACCGTTGGGTGCGGCAGGGCGGCAGGGTTCTGGTCTTTGCCGACCCGATGCTCACCGCACCGACCGGTTACGCCCTGGGTGATCCGCGTCGACCGCAAGACACCGTGCTGCTCTCGCCGATCCTGTCCCGCTGGGGATTGCGCCTGGAGTTCGACGAAGTGCAGCCCTCCGGCGAGCATCGGGTCGAAACCACGCTTGGCGCGATCCCGGTGAACCTTCCCGGACGTTTCCGTGTCGCGGGGAATTTCGGGGAGAGTGGGGAGAAGCGGGGCCGCGCACCATTCACGGGAAATTCCGGGATCAAGGGGAAAGCCGGGGATGCGCCCGGAACCTGCCAGCTTGAGGCTGAAGGCCTCATCGCTCGCTGCCGGGTGGAAAAGGGGCGGGTTCTCGGGGTTTCCGATGCTTCCATCCTGGAAGAGAGCGACGATCCCGATAGGCTCACCCAGCGGCGGAAAGCACTGGCGGCGCTGATCGCTCGTGCCGAAAGTGGGGATTGAGCGGGGATGCACGGACACGTGCTTTAACTCAGGGAAAATCCATAGATATCAGGCGTTTTTAGAGTTTAAAGGCTGTTAACGTGACGGCCGGTGGGATGACCCGTGTCTAAAATCCGAAGAAATCCGCCGATTATTTCCCGCCGATCCCCACATTTCCCTTTAATCCCCGAATTTCCCGTTATAAAAGCAATGTCAATCGGAATGGCTGAGTCTCGTCGTGCCCTGTGCTCAGGGTGCGGACCCAATCGCGCGACCGTGCGGTGGGGCAGAGCCCTGTCATGCCCGAGAGGCAAGCCAAGGGGCGAAACAGGGACATCATGGCTGGGCAGCCATTCATCTACAACGGACAGGGCTTCTCGCTGCTACGCGACAAGAACCGTTTCGTGCTGCCCAATGCATTTCGCGGCACTGTGCGCGAATCGAGCGGCAAGGACCTGCTCTGCCTGACCACCCATGACCGCTGGCCCTGCCTTGTCGGCTTCGGTCTCTCGCGCATCCAGGACTTCGAGCAGGAAATCCGCGAACAGCAGGATATCGCCCTGCGCGCGGGCAAGGATTTCGACGCGGAAAAGCGGGCGGCGGATATCTACGCCTCCTACGAAGTACCGTTCGACGGCAGCGGCCGTTTCGTCCTGCCTGAGGATCTGGCCGCGCTCGCCAATGTCACCGACCAGCTCTACTTCCGCGGCAACGGCCGCTTCTTCACGGTGTGGAGCCCGGAAAACCTCAACGAAATGGATGAAGGCTGGAAGGCCGCGCAGACCGCCTGCCGCAGCCTTGCCGCCAAGGAACTTCAGAAAGCGTCGAAGAAATGAGCGCCTCTCGCACCATACCCGAGGGCGTTCCCCACGTTCCGGTGCTCCTTGAGGAGGTCGTCGCCGCCCTGAACCCCCAGGGCGGCGACGTCATCGTCGACGGCACTCTGGGCGCGGGCGGCTATACCCGCCGCCTGCTCGATGCCGGCGCGACCGTCCATGCTTTCGACCGTGATCCCGACGCCATCGCTGCAATCGTGGATAACCGCGCGAAATGGCCGGAACTCGATGCCAATCCGCCCCGCCTCGTGTTGCACGCGCGCCGCTTCTCCGAAATGGTCGCGGGCCTGGAAGAAGCCGGAGTCACCAGCGTGGACGGCGTCGTCATGGATATCGGTGTCTCCTCGATGCAGCTCGACCAGGCGGAGCGCGGCTTCGCTTTCGGAGCCGATGGTCCGCTGGACATGCGCATGAGCCAGTCGGGCATGTCCGCCGCCGATTTCGTGAACGAGGCCGACGAGGCCGAGATTGCCGACGTGCTCTATCTCTACGGCGAAGAGCGCCAGTCGCGCCGCGTGGCGCGCGCGATCGTGGCGGCTCGTCCGATCGAAACGACCGGCGAACTCGCCCGCGTGGTCCGCAAGGCCTTGGGATACAATGCAAACTACAAGGGAGCTTCCGCGCCGAAGGATCCGGCGACGCGCAGCTTCCAGGCGATCCGTATCCACGTGAACGGAGAGCTGGACGAACTCGATGCCGGGATGGAAGGGGCTGAAACCGTGCTGAGCGCCGGGGGGCGGCTGGCGGTGGTGACCTTCCACAGTCTCGAGGACCGCAAGGTCAAGCGCTTCCTGCGCGACGCCGCCGGGCAGGCCCAGACCACCTCGCGGCACCTGCCGCAGGTCGGCTCCGGCCCGCAGGCGACGTTCGGTCAGGTAGCCAAGGCCGTGCGGCCGGGGGAGGCGGAACTTGCCGCCAATCCCCGTTCCCGATCCGCAACCCTGCGCGCCGCCGTGCGCACCGAAGCCCCCCCAAGAAAAACGGTCCATGATGGCCGTAAAGACCCCAGGAGTGCCGCATGAACCTCACTCGCGATCGCGTCCATTCGATTGGGTGGTTTTCCGTGCTGCTGGTCTGCGGGGCGCTGACGATCGGCCTCACCCTGCGCGTCAATGCGGTGAAGAGCCAGGTCCACGATACCGAGAAGCGGATCGTCTGGGTGCAGCAGGACATCAACTTCCTGGAGACGGAGTTCCAGACCCGCTCGAACCAGCAGGCGCTCAAGGAACTCAACGACGTGGAGTTCGGCTACAAGGCGCCGACGGCCGCGCAGTACATAGAAGGCGAGCGCCAGCTTGCCGCGCTGGGCATGCCGGTTGGGCCGGGCGCGCCCGCGCCGATCCGCTATGCCAATGCCGAGAAGACGGGCGAGGGAGCCGGGGCCGACAACGGGGGCCTTCTGGCGATGGTCTCGCCGGTGAACGGCAGCGCAGCCGCAGAGCCCGAGCCCAAGGGAGCTGGCGGCAAGAACCGCGATCCGGAGCGCGAGCAGATCGCGCGTGACGCCGCTGCCCTCGGCAGCCGCCTGGCGCGGATCGAAGTGGCGGAGGCCGCCCAGCAGTGAATGCTCCGGCCTTCCCGATCGGAGCGGTTCCCACCACGGTTTCGACCGGCCGGCGCAAGCTGTTCAACGTCCGCCAGCAGTCGCTGCTGGTGGCGAAGATGCGCACGCTGTGGATCCTTGGCGTTTTCACGCTGATCGGCCTGATAGCCTTTTTCCGGATCATCTTCCTGGGCGTGACCGGCCCTTCGGTGCGTGGCGGCGACCTTTCGGACCTGCTGGTGCCCCAGCGCGGCGAGATCGTCGATCGCAACGGCGTGCCGCTTGCGCGTGAATTCCGCACTTATTCGCTCTGGTTCAATCCCAAGGCGATGAGCGAAGGCTCGTCGCTGATCCACACGCCGGCCGAAGTGGCCGATGGGCTCATCCGCATCTTCCCCGATCTCGACCGGGCCGAACTGATCGCCAAGCTCTCGTCCGGCAAGCCCGGCTATCTGCGCAAGTCGATCCTGCCCGAGGATGCCAACAAGGTCCACGCGCTGGGCGAACCGGCTCTGGAATACCCGCAGGAAGCCACGCGTTTCTATCCGCAGGGTTCGATGGCGGCATCGGTGCTGGGTTATGTCGATACCTTCGGCAAGGGCCAGGTCGGCATGGAGCAGGCCTTCGACAAGCAGCTCACCAGCCCCGAAGGTCGCATGCAGCCCGCCACCCTCTCGATCGACTTCCGCGTGCAGAGCGCGCTGGAAGACGAACTGGGCAAGGGCATGGCGCTCAGCAAGGCCAAGGGCGCGGCGGGCGTCATCCTGGATGTTGATACCGGCGAGATTCTGGCGCTGGCTTCGCTGCCGTCGTTCGATCCCAACCACGTCCAGCCCAGCGACCTCGTGATTACCGAGGAGCAGGCGAAGGCGGGCGACGTGCCGCGCGGGTTCAACCGCGTGACCAACCAGGTCTACGAACTGGGCTCCACCTTCAAGCCGATCACCGTCGCCGCCGCGCTCGACGCGGGCAATATCACCGATCTGCGCCGCCG